>NZ_JBWJVK010000009.1:0-126422 GCF_056428945.1 Flavobacterium sp. GNP010
CTTTGAAAAGCCTATCAGAAATGATAGGCTTTTTTGTATAATTTACTTTTTTAAAGTATGGTACCCGAGCTCAGATGGTAGAGCAATGGATCAATCCTAAAACCTGTGGGGAAGCAAAAATTAAGCATAAATATTAGTTAGTCTAAAAAGGAAGAATTCTATATTTCTAACCCCTCTGAATTGAGATCTAAACGCTTTTATTTTAGCATTGAAGGACTCTGCTGAAGCATTGGTGCTTCTGTTATCAAAATAGTTTAATATTGTTTGGTAGTGATTTATTATGGATCTTGAGATTGTATTGAAAGATTTAAACCCGGATTGATTTACTTTTTCATGCCATCTGGCTAGCCTTGAAAGTCCAATAATTTTATCAGTTGTTTTTTCAAAGATATTTCTCAAATCTTGTGCTAAATTGTACGCTTTTTCAATATCGGGATATAATTCAAATAATATAGAGGCTCGTTCTATTTGGTTTTCGGACCATTTAGATTTGTTTTTATATAGAAGATAGCGGCTACGGGCTAGTAATTGTTTAAGTGTATCTCCATCAGATAGCACTTCCAATTCAAACTTTTTATTTCCTTTTTTAGCTTTTTCCATTGCTTCATTTTCCTGATCTATTGATTGCCAACGGTATTTGATTCTGATTTCTTGTTAAGCTTCCAAGGCTAGTTTTTGAACATGAATTTAGCGAAGCGGTATCACGAATTCCAAAATTTTAATGAAAATTAATGAGTAAATCGGTCGGTAACCCGCGTAGCATTTGGAAAACATTTTTTAGCAATTAACCCCATATTTGCAGCCATGTCTAGGGTAATCTCTGTGACTTGATTGCGCGCTTTGAGAGGGATTTTTTCAATTATAGCAGTTACAGTATCAGCTTTAGTTCCGGCAATCATAGCTACGATAGTTCCTTTCTTTCCTTTGCCTGCTTTGTTGGTTAAGATAGTATAGAGTTCTCCATTCGAGAATGAAGTTTCATCAATCGATAATCGTTTGCCTAAGTTTTTTGGAAAAATAGGCCATTGTTTGGCGTGTGATAGTTGATCCCACGTTTTGAAATCACTTAAGAAATCTTTGTATTGATGTTGTAGGTTTTTGCCGCTAACGCCATAAAAAGAAGCAATCGCAGTTCAATCATTAGGCTTGGAATCTATTGTTCTCTTTTAAAAAAGACGCAAACTCCTGCGTTACACGAGTTCCGTCTGCTACTAAATTCGACTCTTTTTTGATTGTTTTGCAGAAGTTTTATTGGTCCAACGAAGACGTTTAATATGCTAATAGATCTATTTACCCTGAAGAGGAAAATCCTATATTGTTATTTCATCTAATAAGCCTTAATATATGAATGCTACAGAATCATAGTGCATTGGAGGTCGTGCATTCCCTTCGAAATACAAGCGAAGGTGTTCTTCGATATTAATAGCAGTGACTATTTCAAAGTAATCTACAAGAAAATCAGGCAGTTTAAATTTTAATAAATCTATAGAAGTTATTTCTGTTTATTTATTTCGCAAGGTTTTTCTTATTTTTTATATAATTCCACCGCAGGTTTCGTTCCTGTTCCTTAAAAAAAAATGGTGTAAAAAAAACCTCGAAAATTTTCACTTCTGAGGCTAATAAGTACTGTAATTTTAAAATATAATTGGAATCATCCTTTTTCAAGATCAGACACTTTTAAGTACCGTGTTTTTGATAACGTAAAATATAGTTTCAATTATCCGTGTATAGATTCTTGTTTGCCATAATTTGTGATAATCGAGGTTTCAAAATCAATCCATTCCTTCCAACGTTTATCCACATCTACATTATCAGAATATTTTCGTGCAAAACCTAAAAAAGTGGTGTAATGTCCCGCTTCACTAATCATCAAATCACGGTAAAACTTCGCTAACGTTTCATCTGTAATATTTTCAGATAATACTTTAAATCGCTCACAACTTCTTGCCTCAATCATCGCTGAAAACAGCAAGCGTTCGCATAAAGCATCATTTCTACTTCCATCCTTTTTCATGAATTTAAATAATTCATTCACATAATGATCTTTCCGTTCCCGCCCTAAGGCAAGTCCTTTGCTTTTTATCAAGTCGTGTACCATTTGCAAATGTTCTAATTCCTCTCTTGCAATAACCATTAATTCGGTCACTAATTCCTCTTTTTCTGAATTTTGCGTAATCAAACTTATGGCATTCGAAGCTGCTTTTTGTTCACACCAGGCATGATCGGTCAATATTTCTTCAATATTCGATTCTACTATGTTGACCCATCTTGGATCGGTAGCTAATTTTAATCCTAACATTTTAATGAAATTTATCTGAGTACAAATTTAGTGTTTTCTTCTTAAAATTCACTATCAAAAATAAGTGGGGCGTGTCACCAAAAAAATGGCAAAAGCAACTTTTTATGCAGCCATTTTTTGCTGTCAGGCTATTCGTTGCAAGTCCTCATTGCACTTTCGCTGCGCTGCATTGCAATTGTGGGCTTTTCACTGCTATCCTTCACGCAAATTAGTGTAAAATACAGCTACTTTTTTCAGTTGCATTTACAATTCTAAACAGTTACAATTTCATTTTAAATAAGTACTTTGCAATCCTAATTTTCAACACCCACAAAAGTGAAATCAGTATTAATTATTGGCTTTGTTTGGCCTGAACCCAACTCCTCAGCAGCAGGCGGAAGAATGATACAATTAATTTCGCTGTATCAAAAACAAGGATTTAAAATCACCTTTGCCTCTCCAGCACAAGACAGCGCTTTTAGTACGGATCTTGCGTCCCTAAACGTTGAAAAGAAAACAATCCTTCTCAACTCGTCTACTTTTGATGCGTTTATCAAAGAGCTAAATCCGGCTGTAGTGCTCTTTGATCGCTTTATGATTGAAGAACAATTTGGCTGGCGTGTTGCCGAAAATTGCCCTACTGCAATCCGAATATTGGATACTGAGGACCTTCACTGTTTGCGTCTTGCCAGACAAAAAGCTTTCAAGGAAAACCGAGTATACACAACCCAAGACTTAGTTGTTGAAGAAGTTGCCAAAAGAGAAATTGCTAGTATTTTGCGCTGCGATATCTCCTTAATGATTTCTCAATATGAAATTGAAATACTAACTACCACATTCAAAATTGACCAGTCGCTTCTAATATACCTGCCTCTTTTACTTGAGCCTGAGGCAATTTTAAATACAACTACAACACCATCCTTTGAGAACAGAAGCGACTTTACTTTTATTGGTAATTTTTTACACGAACCCAATTGGAATGCGGTTCAATATTTAAAACAAACCATTTGGCCCTTGATTAAAAAACAAGTGCCTGAGGCCGTTTGCAAAATTTATGGTGCCTATCCTTCCCAAAAAGTGCTACAATTAAACAACACAAAAGAAGGATTCTTGATTCTGGGTCGCGCAGAGGATGCGCAAGAAGTAGTAAAACAAGCCCGAGTTGTTCTAGCACCCTTGCGTTTTGGCGCAGGAATAAAAGGAAAATTGCTCGAAGCCATGCAATGCGGTACACCTAGCGTAACTACTACAATTGGCGCCGAATCAATGCATGGTGATTTGCCATGGAATGGTTTTATCCAAGACAATCCCGAACTTTTTGCCAACCAAGCAGTATTGCTGTATCAAAATGAAAAAACATGGCTAACCGCTCAAGAAAATGGATTTGAAATAATTAAGCAACGCTATGCAAGAACATTATTTGAAACTGATTTCAATGAGCAAATGCAAAACATACAGAAAAATCTAGAACAACACCGTTTAGACAATTTTATAGGTGCATTGCTACAGCATCATACCTTGAAAAGTACCATGTACATGTCAAAATGGATTACTGAGAAAAATAAAAACTAGAACGAAATTCACTTCTAAACTAATTAATTTCAAGCTGCATTTATTCAATAACAGCAATAGCGTCAATTTCAATGAGCCAATCTTTATTACCCAATACCGAAACGCCAACAAGGGTGCTTGCTGGATAATTTTCATTTCCTAAAAATTCGTTTCTAATTTTTCTAAAAATCGGTAAATCGGTTTCTGGATTAAAATTTACGATATAGGTATTCATTTTAACCACATCCTTAAACGTAGCATTGCATTTGCGCAATTGCTGTTCAAGGTTTTGAAAAGTAGCAATTACTTGAGCTTCTAGTGTATCCCCAATGCCAATTTGCCCTGAAATATAAAGAGTTTTAAAATCGCCCGTTTTTACCAGTACTGTTTGTGAAAAACCTGCACTGGGATCAATGTATTCCTTTTCAATCATTTTGTAGTATATTATGTGGATACAAAATTAATAGTTTATCTATTGAAAGTCCTATAAAAATACATTTTTTAAACCAATGCTACTACAACATGAAAACTACTTTGTTTGTATTTCATTTTCAAAAATAATTAGACTGCTACGCAATCTTCTCTATTAAGATCTTGTGCACATGAAGGATAGGAGCGGCATCCTTTTATGAAGCGGTAGCGTAATAAAAGATATAGCGTATAGCCTGACGCAGCTGTAACGCTAGTGGAAGCTGGGACATGCCCAAAAACACAAAACCCATCAGCTTAAAAAAAAGTGATGGGTTTTGTTATTAGATTGAATCCGTAGTTATGCAAGCATGGTCACTGGATTTTCAATGTATTGTTTTAAAGTTTGCAAGAACTGCGCTCCAGTTGCTCCATCGATAGTTCGGTGATCACAAGCAAGAGATAACATCATAGTGTTTCCTACTACAATTTGGCCATTTTTAACGATTGGTTTCTCGACAATCGCACCTACAGATAGGATTGCAGAATTAGGTTGGTTGATAATTGAATTAAATTCTACAATACCAAACATCCCTAAATTAGAAACAGTAAAAGTACTTCCTTCCATTTCTGTAGGCAATAGTTTTTTGTTTTTTGCTCGTCCAGCAAGATCTCTAACGCTGCCGCCAATTTGAGATAAACTCATCGCATCCGTGAATTTTAATACTGGAACTACTAAGCCATCTTCAACAGCTACAGCAACACCAATATTGACGTGATGGTTGATGGTAATAGCATCCTCTTTCCATTGTGAATTGATTTTTGGATGTTTTTTCAATGCCATCGCACAGGCCTTAATAACCATATCGTTAAAAGATACTTTTGTATCAGGTACGTTGTTAATAACTGCTCTCGCTGCCATGGCGTCATCCATAGTCACTTCGATCACTAAGTTGTAATGTGGTGCAGTAAATAAGGATTCGGCCAATCTTTTTGCAATGATCTTGCGCATTTGGGAATTCTTAATTTCTTCATTGAACACCTCTCCGTTTGGTACGAACACTTTTGGTGCAGCAGGTGCAACTACAGTTTCTGTTTTAGCAACTACTGGTGCATCAGCAGTTGGCTGAGCAACAGCTGGTGTAAAGTTTTCGATATCGCTTTTTACGATTCTACCATTTTCACCAGTACCCTTAACTTGATTCAACTGGATTCCTTTATCACTTGCAATTTTCTTTGCTAATGGCGAAGCCAAAATACGTTGTCCGTCAGCTACAGTTTCTTGAGCAATTGGCTCAGTCGCGGCTGTTGTTGCAACTTCTTCTTTAACTTCTGCAGCAGGAGCAGTTGACGTTGCTCCGCCTGCTTTATAACTTGTAGCAATTCCAGCAACATCAGTTCCTGCGGGACCAATAATTGCTAAAAGACTATCAACAGGAGCAGTATTCCCTTCTTCAATACCTACATATAATAATGTTCCTGTATTGAAAGACTCAAACTCCATTGTTGCTTTATCTGTTTCAATTTCGGCAAGAATATCACCTTCGGTAACTGCGTCTCCTACTTTTTTCAACCAGGTTGCAACGGTTCCTTCGGTCATCGTATCGCTTAAACGAGGCATCGTTATTACCACTACTCCTTTTGGTAAAGAAGTAGCCGCTGAAGTTGACTCTTTGGTAGTTTCTGGAACAGCTACTGCTTCTGAAGTAGGTTTAGCCGTGTCTGCAGCTGGAGTTGCCTCTGCTGGTTTTCCTGAAAGTAATGCCGAAATATCCTCTCCTTCTTTTCCTATAATTGCTAGTAATGAGTCGACAGGGGCGGTTTCACCAGCTGGAATTCCTATATGTAAAAGTGTACCTTCATTGAAAGATTCAAATTCCATTGTTGCTTTATCGGTTTCAATTTCTGCAAGAATGTCTCCTTCGCTTACTTTATCGCCTACTTTTTTGAGCCAAGTTGCTACCGTTCCTTCCGTCATCGTATCGCTCAAACGAGGCATTGTAATTATTGTTGCCATAATTGATTTATAATTTATGAGGAATAAATGGATAGTTTTCTTGCTCGTATACTACGTCATACAATTGTTGAATAGGTGGATATTCTGATTCCTCAGCAAATGTTACACATTCTTCCACTAAGTCTTTAACTCGTTGATCAATCGTCTCAATTTCCTCTTCTGTAGCATATTTGTTATCCATAATTACATCTAAAACTTGTGTAATTGGATCTATTTTTTTGTATTCTTCTACCTCTTCTTTAGAACGGTACAGTTGTGCATCTGACATAGAGTGTCCTCTATAACGGTACGTTTTCATTTCTAGGAAAGTTGGTCCATCACCACGACGTGCTCTATCTATAGCTTCTGTCATTGCTTCAGCAACTTTTACAGGATTCATTCCGTCAACAGGTCCGCAAGGCATCTCGTAGCCTAAACCTAGTTTCCAGATATCGGTATGGTTAGCCGTTCTTTCTACTGATGTTCCCATCGCGTAACCATTGTTCTCCACAATAAAAACAACCGGAAGTTTCCATAACATAGCCATGTTAAAAGCTTCGTGTAAAGAACCTTGACGTGCTGCGCCATCACCAAAATAAGTCATAGTCACACCACCAGTTTCAAAATATTTATCGGCAAAAGCTAATCCTGCACCCACTGGAATTTGTCCTCCTACAATTCCGTGACCGCCATAAAAACGATGCTCTTTAGAAAAAATATGCATAGAACCACCCATACCTTTTGAAGTTCCGGTAACTTTTCCTAAAAGTTCAGCCATTACGCGTTTAGGATCAACGCCCATTCCTATAGGTTGAACGTGATTTCTATATGCAGTAATCATTTTATCCTTTGTCAAGTCCATGGCGTGTAAAGCACCTGCTAGTACCGCTTCTTGACCGTTGTATAAATGTAAAAATCCTCTAACTTTTTGTTGGATGTATAATGCCGCAAGTTTGTCCTCAAACTTTCTCCAAAGCAGCATGTCCTCATACCACTTTAAATATACTTCTTTTGTAACTTCTTTCATCTGAATTTTTCTTTTGCTAAAGTGTTATTGTATTATCAATTTGTACCTATAACGCAAAATAGTTTCCTCCCACAAGTTTGCGCCCCGAAGCGTCGGGTTGCAAAAATAAGATATTCCAAGTAAGAACTGAAATATAAAAGGTGATTTTTGGACTTTTTACAAGAATTTTTTATCGAACATAAAAGGCAGTAAATTTTTTATGGAATCAGATTTATAAATATTCCCAATTTCTCCCATAAAATAAATCTCAATAGGTGTTTCCTGTTTGATTTCATACTCTGCAATAGATTGTCTGCAAGAACCACAAGGCGGAATAGGGGACGTAGTTTGGTTGGTGTCCGAAGCTGCTGTGATTGCCATTTTCAAAATTTTGGCTGTTGGATAAATGGCACCTGCATGAAAAATTGCAACGCGTTCTGCGCAAAGTCCTGAGGGATAAGCTGCGTTTTCTTGGTTCGAGCCCAAAACAATTTCACCATTATCTAAAAGGATTGCAACTCCAACTCTAAATTTAGAGTACGGAGCATAGGCATTTTTTCTGACTGCGACGGCTTTCAACATTAACTCTTGAATG
Source organism: Flavobacterium sp. GNP010 (assembly GCF_056428945.1). NCBI lineage: Bacteria > Pseudomonadati > Bacteroidota > Flavobacteriia > Flavobacteriales > Flavobacteriaceae > Flavobacterium > Flavobacterium sp. GNP010. The sequence continues at coordinate 7,835 of NZ_JBWJVK010000009.1, forward strand.
TCAGTTGGTAAATCTGGTACCGCATCGAATGCTTTGAATTGTGTCGTAATTGATATTTCTTTCATTATTTTTTTGGAAAAAAAATCCAAATTTCATCTCGAATAATTGAGTTTGAAATTTGGATTGTTATTGGTGATTTACTTTAGTTTAATATTCGTCATATTTATCTCCAAAATTGAAGGTCAACGAAAAACGAAGGGTATTTTCTAATGGATTTTTTACTTTAGACGCTGAAAATAAATATGAAACATCTACTTTGACTACGTTATATTTGAAACCTGCTCCAAGGGAGAAAAATTGTCGAGCACCTTTCACAGGACTTTCGTGAAAGTAACCCAAACGCATTGCAAAGGAATCTTGATATAAATATTCGGCTCCCACAGCATAGGTAACTTCTTTTAGCTCTTCGCTGAATCCATCGGGCGCATCGCCAAATGATTTGAAAACTCCTGAAGTCCATCCAATACCTCGGTAATCATTATTTGCTTTAGCAGTTCCATCATTAGCAGGTTCTCCAGGATCGAGGGTATCCCCATCTCCATTTAAATCAGTTGCTGGCTGAGGGACAGGAATTTGAGGAGTTGGAACTAATAATTTATTAAATTCAACATTCAAGGCTACCTTATTAAAGTCGTCTAAAATAAAATCAAAACCAGTTCCTATTTTTAAATTTGCAGGAATGAAGTTATTGTTGAAATCATCATTGTCATAGCTAATCTTTGGACCTAAATTTTGAATGTTAAATCCGGCTCTCCATCTTCCATTAAAATCGTTATACGCTATTTCTTCAGACTGGTAAAAACCTGCCACATCAACTGCGAATGTGCTTGCAGACGATGCGTCATTGCTATCTGAAGCTACTTTTAAATTAGAATTAATGAATCTTCCTGCAATAGCCATCGAGAATTTCTCGCTCAATTTTAAGGAATAGGATCCGTCAATAGCAAATTCGTTAGGAGAGACTATTCTTGCTTCGTCAGTAGCATTTTCACGTAATTCAATGTCACCTAAACCAAAGTAACGAAGACTGCCGGCAAAGGCACTTTTCTCGTCTATTTTTTGATAATAGGTCACTTGTCCTAATGATATATCATTAACCAAGTCTGTTAAGTAAGGGGTGTAGCTAATAGAAAACCCGCTGGCATCAGTAGCAAAAGCATATTTGGCTGGATTCCATTGTTGAGAAAAGGCATCTGCCGAAGTTGCAATCCCAATATCAGCCATACCTGCAGCTCTAGCATCGGCGGCAACTAATAAGAATGGAACACCAGGATTTATGACTCTATCTTGAGCTTTTGTAAGACAAGTTACAAATAAAAAGATAAAAAGTAACGTTAATTTTTTCATTATCAGCGGTGATTTTTAGTAAACAAATATAGTATTTTATTAAAGTATTACAAGTTTTTCAAATTTTTCAATTTTTTTGTTCGTCAAAGTCGATTTAACAGTGAGTTTGTACACATAAACGCCTTTTCCTATTTTGTCTCCAAAATCATCTTTGCCATCCCAAGTAATTTCTTTAGACAAAAAACCTTCTGTTGTGATGATTTGATTTTTAGTCCAGACTACCTTTCCAGTTATTGTCATTACTTGAACTTGAACCTCTAAAGGTTCGAAGGGTCTGTTGTGAGTAAACCAAAATTCAGTATAATTTACAAACGGATTTGGATAATTCAATACATGAGTCAATGTTATGGCATCATCGCCTACAACAATAAATTGAATCTCTGCGGTAATTGGATTATTGTAAACGTCCCATGCTTTGAATGTTATTGTATGCAGTCCAGGAGCTAAGTTTCTTAAAGGAAATCGAAGTGTTCCGCTTGTAAAGTCGTCTAGTTTTGTTTGGTAATAATCATTTAACACAAATGGATTACTAACGTCTCCATCCAGAATGGCAACAATATCATGACCAATACCACTTGCTGTGTTGATCCCGTTTTCATCTTCGAGTAGCGCAACAAAAAACGGGGACTCATTTGTTATGCCACCAGAAACAAAAGTTTCATCATTCATGTATAACTTCACTCTTGGACTTATATTGTCTGCAATTGCATTTTCATTAATTCCACCTACTTTTATTGCACTGTCATATCCTGTTTCGTTCTGTAAGACCTGATTTTTTTTAGAATAAAAACTGATTCTGCCATTGGCTACCGGAATTCTAATGTCTCTAGGAACTACAAAACTAAATTCAAACTGGCTGTTGGTTACGGATGCGTTTCCTCGAAATATTGCTTCTCCTAAAACATTGAAAGTGATGGGCGGACTGTTGCCATCGTTATTATAGGTCGTTCTTGAAACCGTTTTGTCAAATATAGTTACGGCAACTTCTCCGTTGTAATTAGGGAGTAAATTATTGTTTTCGTCTGTTACCTCGCCTGTGAGTTTCATTTTCGACAATGATTTAAAGTCATCAATAGTTTGGGTAACTGGAACATCATTTACTTTTGTCAATCTGATTTTCGGTTTTGGGATGGCAAGCATCAATGCCGGATCACCTATATAAAAAACAACATTCGTTGCTGAGTTTGGATTACTGTTTTTAGATATTCTTAGGGCTTCAGCAATAGAAGTATATTGATTAGAATTATACGACAGTAGGTTTTTTGTAAAGGTATCATTGAAGTTCTCGGCACTAAATTGTCCAATGGAACGAATAGTTGTTATCATTGCGATCGCTCCCCCTTTTGGATTCCAGTACGTATATTCACCAGCGGTTGGCCTAAAAGGATTGTCGAAACGCGAAAATTCACAAGTGATAGTTATAAACAAAGGGTATTTATACTGATTGCTCAGATTTTGCCCGTCTGATTTTTCCCAAATGCGCTCGCTCGATAAACCATCCTCGCCACCATGACCTAAATAATTAAACACCAAAGCTCCTTTTTCAAAAGCATTAAAAAAGTCGGTTCGCGCTTTTGGATATCGTGAACCTCCAGCAGATGCCTCTTGAACGTAAGAATCTAGCAGAATTTTGTTCACATTTAGAAATGGTTTTTCGGTAGCAATAGTATTAGCGAGTGCGTTTTGTCTGTTTTGTAAGCTAGCGTCATTACTAATATCAGAATCGTCTGAAATTAACGCAAAATTATTTCTCCAGCTTCCGTAAGACTTTAGATCATAATATTCGAAAACTTTATTCACCATTTCTTCTGCCTGCCTAGCATCATTCACCAACATCCTACCAACAGCGATGTCGATTCCACCAAAAAAAGACACTATGTTTCCTTCGGAGGAATCCATTAGTCCAAAAAAATCATCGGATGCAAAAGATGATTCGCCAGATGAGTTACTGTTTAAGGCATGATATATAGGTACAATATTAGTATTTCCTGAGATTCTATTTTTGAAATCGTAGGAAGCGTCCCCAAAAAGATTGATGTACTTTATTCTTTTTTCGGGAGCAGAAGCGTTTTCATATATGTATTTTATACAGTTTCGAATTGCTGCCACATCTTGTTTTCCTGATGAGAATTCCTGGTAGATTAGTTCTAACGTAATGACTTTTACATTTAAATTAGATTTCGTTCGATGAAAAGTGGCTAATTTTTCGGCTTGATTAACTAAAATAGCAGGTGCAATGATCGCATAATCGATATCTTGAAATTGGCCTTGTCCGTTTTTAAACAAAGTTCCTTTTAGGTTTTGATTTGAAATTTTTGGTTTAGGAACTTGAAGTGGTGTATAATAATCGGAAGGATCCAAAGCAATATATTTCCGGAGTTCTCCCAAGTTGGCTTTAAAAATTAATGAATTTTGACCAGAATTTTCAACTTTGGATGCATTGTAAATGTCAGTTACATCCCAAACTTGTGCGATATTAATAGCGTTAGAAATACTAAATGATGCAATGCCAATATTAGAAGACGATTGATCATATTGAAAATGAAATTGTTTGCCGTAGCCTTGCAATTTACGCTTGGCAATGAGCTGGATGTTGTCAAGGTATCCTTTGGAGCCAGGAACACCGTTGTTGTTGTATTTCAGTTTTATTTTTATATTTTCGGCACCGTTAAAACTTGTATTGTTAGGGAGCGATCCGACATAAAATGCTGTTTCAGAATTCGGATTCAAAGAAGGAAATGAAATGGTGCCTACTGCGTTTCCATTTGCAGCTACATTCATACTTGTGGGTGTAAATGCTGCTGAAGCGGCAGTCAACTTAAGTTTTACAGGCGAAGTTGTGTCGATGTTAGGGAAGTTAAAATCGAATTCTTGTTCCTCTTTAACTTCGAACGATTCGCCAAACCACTGGCGACCCAATCGTGCGATATTAGTAAGGTCGACTTCGTGAAATTGATGGTCGTCAAAAGCGATCAAATTTAAAGTACTTCCTGCCGAAGGTTGAGTCATTGGAGCAATTCTTTTTCCATCGGTACCCTGAACGTTGATATAATAATAGGATTTGGTATCATACAAATTAATGTTTGTCAAACTTTCCTGATTATAAACATCAACACCTTCAGCATAAAAAAGAATAAAATCCTCATTATTAAAAATTCCATCAGCTTCGCCACTGATTTGAATGGCGTTCTCGGTTGGGTCATTTGGATAAGGAATAGCATTAGATAAAGGAAGCATTCGTCCGCCATTTCCGTATATTTTTAACTTCCTCGGATCTAGTGTACTAATATCAATACCTAATTGTTGCAAGAAACCTTTCGTGATTTTATAAACACCTGACTTTTCGATATAAAATTGGAACCAATTGCCGGTTGCTAGAACAGAGTTAATAACACTATTTGTGCTGGTGTTATTATTTGATTTTGAGAGTTTGGAATTATTACTCTCGATTTCATAAGAAAATGATTTGATTCGTTTGAATCCAAATTCGTCTTTAATTATTGGTGATAAATAGACAAAAGCTTCGTTGATGTCTCTTGAAATGTTAATTTTTAAAATTGCATTTGGTGTTTTAGGAATATTTTCAGGAGCTAGGTCGCCCAGTTGTGCGGTTGTAATAGTCTCGTATGTTGAATTTGTGATTGTAACGGTACCCTCTGTAAAATTGATTGTTTCGTTTATTTTTAAGGTGTAAAATAAAGCTTTCTGATCGGCATCATAATGGAAACTGATTCCCGAGAAATAAGGGATAACTACTTTTGAGTCTCCAAAAGACATTTCTTTTTTATCCGTCCATTCAATGACAGCATTTCCTTTAATTTGAGCTAAAGAAGCAAAAGGAATCAGGCTTAAATACGCCAAAAGTATTTTTCTCATCGTTTTTTTAACGTGATTAGTAGTCTGTTATTATTAATCAGTAAAAATAAATCATTTGATGGGATTTAAATAATAAATATTATAAATTTGCGTTATGATATACAATTTATTGTTAAAGTTAAATCAACAAAAATTTTCAAGAAGTATTGTGTTGATTAATGGTTAATTATTATATTGCATCACTTAAATTATTACCTACTAAAAGAGTATGAAAGCAAACAAAATTATGGGCTTACGATTGATGGTATCGATCCTATTAGTAATTGGTTTTTCCAGTTGTAGTAAAAAGTCCAGCTCTAAAAATACCTCACGAGCAACCGGATGGAATATGGACAGCAAAAAAGCTGGTGCAAACAAAAAGCAACAAGCGGGACCAGGTTTGGTTTTTGTTGAAGGCGGTACGTTTACCATGGGTAAAGTAGAAGATGATGTGATGCATGATTGGAATAATGCTCCTACGCAGCAACATGTGCAGTCTTTTTACATGGATGAGACAGAAGTGACTAACTCTATGTATTTAGATTACCTAGATTGGTTGAAAAGTGTATACCCACCCACTGAAGAAAATTATAAAAACATATACGAAGGTGCCTCACCTGATACGTTAGTTTGGAGAAATAGATTGGGTTACAATGAAACAATGACAAACAATTATTTAAGACACCCATCTTATGCTGAGTATCCTGTTGTTGGAGTAAATTGGATTCAAGCAGTTGAGTTTAGTAACTGGAGAACACAACGTGTAAATGAAGCGCTTTTAGAAAAAAATGGATATTTAAAAAAGAATGCAAAGACCCTAGATGTAACAGCTGATGCTAATTTTGATACCGAAACGTATTTAAGCTCTCCTACTTCTACTTACGGTGGAAATGAAGAAATCGTCCTTAAAGGAAAAAAAGGAGGAAAAAAAGCACCCAAACCAGGTAAAGATGGTAAGGTTGTAGAAGCAAAAAATGTGTATGCACAACGTTCTTCTGGAGTTTTACTTCCTGAATATAGATTACCAACAGAGGCTGAATGGGAATATGCAGCTGCTGCAGATGTAGGACAAAGAGAGTATAACATTTACAAAGGGCAAAAAAAATACCCTTGGTCTGGTGGATATACACGTTCGGGTAAAAGACAAACTAAAGGAGATCAGTTAGCCAACTTTAAACAAGGTAATGGAGATTATGGTGGAATTGCTGGTTGGTCAGATGATGGTGCAGATATCACAAATGAAGTAAAAAAATACCCCGCAAATGATTTTGGATTGTATGACATGGCAGGTAACGTTGCTGAATGGGTTCAAGATGTTTACAGACCGATTATTGACAACGAAGCAAATGATTTTAATTATTTCAGAGGAAACCAGTATACCAAAAATAAAATTGGTGCCGATGGTAAAATTGAAATTGTTACTGCAGCCAATATGAAATTCGATACATTAAGTAATGGTAGAATTGTAGCGAGAAGATTCCCGGGCCAAATTGCTCAGGTTCCTGTTGATGAAAGAGAGACGTATTTAAGACAGAATTTTGACAAAAGTAACAATGTGAATTATAGAGATGGTGATAAACAATCTACCAGATATTATAATTTTGGTTCTTCAGAAGATGATACTGAAAAACAAAAAGATGAAAAAACCATGTACAATTCTCCTAAGCATAATGTAACAACAGATAGTTTAGGTAAAATGGTTCGTAAATATGATAAATCAAGCAAAAGAACAACTTTAATCAATGATGAAGTTAGAGTATACAAAGGGGGTTCTTGGAGAGATAGAGCGTATTGGCTAGATCCTGCACAAAGAAGGTATTTTCCTCAAGATATGGCAACTGATTATATTGGTTTTAGATGCGCAATGTCTAGAGTAGGACCAAAAGCAGACAGAAAAAAATCACCTCGAAATTAATTTTTTTATATCATAAAAATAAAAGCCCTTTGATTAGGGCTTTTATTTTTTTAAATCGTTTCAAATGGATATTAGTTACATTCATAGTTTATTTTTAAAATGTAAATCGGTTGTTATAGATACCCGAAAAATTGAATTAAACTCGCTATTTATTGCTATAAAAGGAGAGCGTTTTGATGCTAATACTTTTGCGCAAGAAGCTCTAGATAAAGGTGCTTCTTACGTGATAATTGACAATGACTCTTATTATATTGATGAAAGAACATTACTAGTTGATGACGGTTTAATTGCGTTGCAAAACCTGGCTAAATTTCACCGAGAATTTTTAAATATACCAATAATCGCTCTCACAGGAAGTAACGGAAAAACAACAACCAAAGAACTTATTCAAGTTGTTCTTTCTAAAAAATTCAATACAAAAGCAACAGTTGGGAATTTAAACAATCATATTGGAGTTCCACTGACATTACTTTCATTCCATTCTGAAACAGAAATTGGGATTGTTGAAATGGGCGCAAATCACCAAAAAGAAATTGAGTTTTTATGCGAATTAGCGAAGCCCGATTATGGTTATATAACTAATTTCGGAAAAGCTCATTTAGAGGGTTTCGGTGGTGTTGAAGGAGTAATTGCTGGAAAAAGTGAAATGTATAAATATCTTTCTTTCAACAAGAAACTTACTTTCATAAATTTAGAAGATCCCATTCAAGTTGAAAAATCAGTATCGTTAAAAACATATACTTTTGGTGTTAATAAAATAGATGCCGATGTAAATATTACAGCAGTTCAAGCGTGCCCTTTCGTCGCTATAGCCTATTCAGGTGTTACTATTCAGTCTCAATTAATTGGTTTGTATAACGCGAATAATATTAGTGCAGCTCTTGCTATAGGGAAGTATTTTGAGGTTGGAAATGATGCCATTAAAGAGGCTTTGGAGAGTTTCGTGCCAGAAAACAATAGGTCGCAAATAGTAAGTAAAGGAACCAATCAAATTATATTAGACGCTTACAATGCCAATCCTAGTAGTATGGCTGTAGCAATTGAGAATTTTTTACAACTAGAAAGTACCAGCAAAATAATAGTTTTAGGCGATATGTTTGAGTTGGGAGAAGAAAGTAATCAAGAGCATAAATCTTTAGTAGAAATGCTTCTGAATGAAAAAGAAGTCAAATGTTATTTTATTGGCACGGCGTTTTATAATAATAAACTTGAAAAAAGTAATTTCAATTTTTACAAAACATTCGAAGAGTTTTCAGTTGATTTGGCAGATACAGTGCTTATAGACAATACTATTCTCATCAAAGGATCGAGAGGAATGGCGCTAGAGCGAACTCTAGATTTTATACCCGGATAATTTTTTTGTTTTTCACAATACTTTAGAAAAGTAATATGTATTGTGAAAACAGATTAATTATTTTTATTATAAAAAAGTATGATATAAAAAAAAGGATACTTGAAAAAGTATCCTTTTGTGGGCGATGAGGGGTTCGAACCCCCGACCCCCTCGGTGTAAACGAGGTGCTCTGAACCAGCTGAGCTAATCGCCCGAATCAATTAAGTCACTTTCGTTTCCCTGATTGCGTGTGCAAATATACATCACTTTTCTAGATTTGCAAGTAAAAAACAAAAAAATTATAAAATTTCTGCTACTACAAAGGTGCTACCGCCAACGTAAATGAAGTCGGATTTTGAAGCTCTTTTAGTGGCTTGGTTATAAGCTTCTGAAACAGAATTATATACTTCGCCTTTTAGGTCGAATGTTGACGCTTTTTGCTGTAGTTGGAGAGCTTCGAGTCCACGAGGAATATTTGGTTTGCAAAAATAATAATGTGCTTTTTTGGGGAACAAAGGCAAGATTTCGTTTAAATCTTTGTCGTTTACAACACCTAAGACAACATGTAAAACTTCAAATTCTTCTTTTCCAATTTGTTTTATAACAATCTCAAGTCCATTTTTGTTGTGTGCAGTATCGCAAATAACTTTTGGAGAAGTATTCAATTGTTGCCACCTGCCTTGAAGGCCTGTGTTTTTAACTACCTGTAATAAGCCTGATTTTGTATTTTCAGGTGTAATCACAAATTCATTTTGGTTATTCAAGACACAAATGGTTTGTAAGACTGTTTTTTTATTGTGAAATTGGTAGGCTCCTATTAAGTCTGAGGGATAGTTTTCTGATATTAAATCAGAGGCAAAATGGATCTCCGAATGGCATTCTTTTGCTTTATCATAAAACACTGGTCTTGTTTCTGGCGCGTATTCTCCTATGACTACTGGTACATTAGGCTTGATGATTCCTGCTTTTTCGAAAGCGATGGCATCAAGAGTGTTTCCTAGAAATTGGGTGTGATCTAATCCTATATTGGTAATCACCGAAATTAATGGAGTGATAATATTGGTAGCGTCTAATCGTCCGCCCATTCCCACTTCAATAATCGCGATGTCTACTTTTTCTTTTTCAAAATATTCAAATGCAAGTCCAACTGTCATTTCAAAAAAACTCATGTCATTGGATTCAAAAAAAGTCTTATGCTGGTTGATGAAATCAGTTACAAAATCTTCAGTAATATCTTGGCCATTAATTTTGATGCGTTCTCTAAAATCCTTTAAATGGGGAGAAGTGTACAGTCCAACTTTATAACCTGCTTCATGCAAAATAGAGGCAAGCATATGTGATGTAGATCCTTTCCCGTTTGTTCCAGCAACGTGAATACACTTAATTTTTTTTTCAGGATTTTTAAGGTGATTAGATAGGAGGTAGGCGTTAGTCATATCTTTTTTATAGGCCGAGGCTCCTTGAAGCTGGTACATTGGGAGCTGATTAAACATCCAGGTTATTGTTTCTTGATAGTTCATTTGCGAATAAAATAGTAGTTGTTTAAAATATTTTTTGATTTTTTTAGTTTAATAGTACATCGAAAAGTATCTTTAGTGCAAAATTGAAATATTTTTTAGAATTAATGATTAAAATACAATAATATTATATGTTTAGTTTTATACAATTACAAGCCGACACCATTGCTAACGCTGCTTCAAATGTAGTTATCGAAAAAATTGCTCCAAATACCGAAATTTCCACTTTGGGATTCCTTTTAAAAGGAGGTATTTGGCTTATTCCAATTGGTATTCTATTGTTCTATACTTTTTATGTCATTATTGAACGGTATTTGTATATCAGTAAAGCCTCTAAGATAGACTCTTTGTTGATGCGTGATATTCGTGACAATCTTAATTCTGGAAATCTAGATTTAGCGCGTTCTATTGCTGAAAGAAATAATTCAGCTTCAGGTAATATTGTTAAGGAAGGAATTCTAGTTATTGGACGACCAATTGTCGAAATTGAGTCTAATATGGATCGCGCAGCCGATATTGAGATTGGAGAAATGGAAAAGCATTTAGGTCACCTTGGTCTTATTGCCGGAATTGCACCTACACTTGGGTTTATTGGAACCATATCAGGAGTTATCAAAATATTTTACAGTATTTCAGTAACAGAGAATATCAGTATTGGTAATATTTCTGGTGGACTATATGAAAAGATGATTAGTAGTGGTGCTGGATTAATTGTTGGTATTATTGCTTACAGCGGGTATCACTTGTTGAACGGTAAAATTGATAACTTTGCTCTAAAAATTCAAAAGCAAGTATTAGAATTTGTAAATATCATTCAAAGATCATAATATGTCTATAAAACGAAAAAGAAGATTTCATGCCGAGGTCGCGACTTCTTCATTAAGTGACATTATGTTTTTCTTGTTATTGTTTTTCTTAATCATATCAACGTTGGCCAATCCAAATGTGATCAAGATGACGCTGCCTAAAGCGCAATCAAATGAAAAAACAAACAAGCAATACATTAGTTTATCTGTTACAGAGGACAAAAAATTTTATATCGATAAACAACCTGTTTCATTCGAAGAACTCGAGACTACACTAATGTCAAAAATGGATTCAGCAAAAGACCAAACAGTTATTGTGAGAATTCCATTTAATTTGCAAGTACAAGATCTGGTAGATGTACTGCAAATAGGAGTGAAGAACAATCTTAAGTTTGTGATTGCTACGAGTCCGAAATAAATGAGATTATAAGTTTTTAAATCTTTCTATTTTTGGGCGTGACCACAATAAATAAAAGGGGCTAATCAACTTTATAGTGATTGGCCCCTTTTTTTATTCTAGTCGGGCTATTCGCAGTACTTCGGTACTTGCTTCTATCCCTCACGCAAATTCATGTAAGTGTTGAAAAGTGTCATTGTTACCTGTAAATAGGTGTTAACACATTAATTCAAATTGAAATTATAAACAATTTTGCCAACTTGTTTTTCAGGAGCATCGCTGCTAGCATCCCATCTCGTATTCATCGCTGCTATTTTTGCTTGTTCTAGCAAGCAACTGGCAGTGTTAGTAGTTCCTTTTATTCCTGCTATCGCACTAGTAGTTCTCCCGTTACGATCTACTGAAACTTCTACTACTACTTTTCCTTGTTCGTTACAAGTGTATTTTGGGGCTGGTTTAGATACTGCTTTTCGGTTTCCTAATGAATAACCAATTCCTCCTCCTGAACCACTTCCTGAACCACCACCACTTCCAGATCCATATCCGCTACCGGTTCCTACTCCGGTTCCAGTGCCGTTTCCGCCACCAGTTCCGCCACCAGAACCACCTGTTCCATAATAGCCATTAGAACTCAAGCTTCCGTTAGCTTTTCCTTTGTTTCCTGCTGCTTTGTCATCGCCATCGCCACCTTTATTAGAGCCTTTTAAGATACTGGATAAAGCATCATTAGTATTACTTGAAACTTTAGGTTTTACCGCAACCGGTTTAGTTTCTGGTTTTATGACAACGGTAGGTTTTTTGGTTTTTTCTTTAATCGGAATCACAACACTTTCTTCGGTACTGTTTTCTTGTGATAAAATAGCTTCTTCGGGAATTGATTTTGTTGGAACTTGCTTAGTTTGATTTTTTACTTCTAATACTTCGCTTTTGTAATTCGCACCCGAACCCAAGTCACTATCTCCAAAGTTTACTGTAACACCACCACCGCCACCACCGCCAGCAAGTTGATCGATGTTTGCGGGAGGCCAAAATCGTATGAAAAATAAAATTAACAACATTGTCGCATACAAAAGAATGGTAAAGACTAATGATTTCTTTTGATCTGATGAAATGGTGGAATTCATTTGTATTTTAAATTTTAAAAAAGTCTATTACTAAAAAACGTTGAAAAGTACTAAAAATTGTTTAGAGTAAAAAGCGACATTGGGATTATAAAAAAGAAGGGCTGGAGAAACTATCAAAAATAAGAAAGGGATCTAGAAGATTGTTACATCTACTAAATCCCTTATGTGATTCTTATTAAGAGTAATTTTTAAATTAAGTCAATTGCTTCAGTGCAATTTCAAAAGCAGTAGCGCTAATATTTGTTTTACTTGGATTTAATTGATAGGCTCTTTCTATCGCTTTTTTTATGATTTCAGAGGTGTCCAAGAAAATAGCCTCATCAGTCATTTGTACTTTCTTTTCCATGAAGTAGGCAAAAACGCGTGCCATACCACAGTTTGATATAAAGTCAGGAATTAAACTCACTTTGTGATCTACGTCTTCCATTATTGGTCCAAAGAAAATTTCTTTATCAGCGAAAGGAACATTGGCGCCACAAGAAATAACTTCAAGTCCATTGGCAATTAAACTGTCTATTTGGGATTGTGTTACCAATCTAGAAGCAGCGCAAGGCGTAAATATTTCAGCGCCAATAGACCATATTCTTTGATTGATTTCTTCAAACGGAATCATGTTCTCAGCAACCAATTTGTTTCCGTCTTTTGCCAGAAACAAAGCTCTTATTTCCTCAAATGAGAATCCATTTTCATTAATCAAACCGCCATCGCGATCAATGATACCAATTACCTGTGCACCCATTTCGGCTAAGTAAAAAGCAGCAGCAGATCCTACGTTACCAAAACCTTGTACAATAGCCTTTTTTCCTTTTACATCACCGCCATAAATAGCGTAATAATTACGAACTGCTTCGGCAACGCCGTAACCAGTAATCATATCGGCTACTGTATACTTTTTTGCAACATCAGGAGAAAATTTTGGATTTTCAATCACTTTTACTACGCCTTGACGCAATTGTCCAATTCTATTTATTTTATCAGCCTCTGTAGGTTTGAAGTGTCCGTTAAATACACCTTCTTGAGGATGCCATACACCACATTCTTCAGTCATTGGAATAACCTCGTGGATTTCATCAACATTTAAATCACCACCAGTTCCATAATAACTTTTTAATAATGGAGAAACGGCTTTGTACCAACGTTGCAAAACACCTTTTTTTCTTGGATCATTTGGGTCAAAATTAATTCCAGATTTAGCACCACCTATTGCGGGACCAGAAACAGAAAATTTGACTTCCATGGTCTTTGCCAATGACAAAACTTCATTCATATCCAACCCTTTTCTCATTCGAGTTCCACCGCCAGCTGCACCACCTCGCAGTGAATTGATCACAGTCCAACCTTCGGCTTCTGTTTCGGCATCTTTCCAATGGAAAACTATTTCAGGCTCTTTATTTTCGAATTTATTTAATAAATCTTTCATTTGTTGCGATATGTTTATTTTTGGCAAATATAAAAAAAGGAATTATGCGAAATGTTTATTGTTTTAAAAATTTGTAAAAGATTGTTTTCCTAATTTTTACCTAATAAAGCATCTTTTAAATCCTTATCAACTGGATTTTCTGACAACCAAATTCCGAAAAAAGCTTTTTTAAATTCAATACCTTTAATATTCCCTTTGTAGCTTTTGTTTTTTGTAATCCAAAGCGATTCATCAAGAGAATTGAAAGTTAATTCAAAGATGTCACCAATTTTAGTATCTTCAGTACTTAATAATGCTTCAAGTTCAGTAATCTCTTTGTTGAATTTTAACATTCCCTCAGCACCTACTGATTTCTCCATGCCTTTCGCTAAAGCTTTTGATAACTTTTTAGAGCTAATTAAAGAGGAAGTAATATGCAATGTGATTGCCATTTCAGTTTCACTGTCTAATATTTGCTTTGCATCTGACGAATATTTCGTTAAGTATAAAGCTTGAACATAAAGATCTGTAAAAAATTTTGAGCGCTCTCCTACGCCGTTCAATGCCAGTGTTTTCCCTTTAAAATCTAATGTTCTTGGAACTTGTACACCGTTCACTATAAAGTTTTGTTGTGCAGTAGCGTTGCTAAATTGTAATAATAGTACAAGGGTGATTAATGATACTAGTTTTTTCATAAAAATAAATTTTAGGGGTTTAATTAAAATACAAATGTACTGAACAATTTTAAATCAGTTGCAGTAATAAAAATAGGGATTCCATAAATAGGTGATGAAATTTGGGTTATAATTGATTGAATACTTAAAATTAGGAGGGAATATATTTATTTTGATAAATAACTCCAGAGCTGTGGTCCTTCAAAGCTCCTGTCACACTGCTCAGAACATTAATCTCTTGTCTTAATTTCAACACGCCAAGTAATGCAAAAATCAACGCTTCCTTGAATTCTAAAATTTCAGCAGGCGGAATTGTGATTTTCATTTCAGGTAAGTGAAATTGTATTCTTTCGATAAGAAAATCATTGTAAGCGCCACCACCAGTAATAAAAAGAGTTGCGTTTTTATTAGGTAAAGCCATTGCAATCTGCATGGCTACATGTTCTGCGAATGTATTTAAAAAGTCTACAATAGGTAAAGAATAGCTATTCATTATAGGAAAGATAGTTTCCTTTACAAATTCGAATCCAAGTGATTTTGGATGTTTTCTTTGATAGAACTTGACTCTGTTTAATTCATTTAGCAAGGAGTGATTGCAGGTTCCTGTTCTCGCGAGTGCGCCCTTATCATCATAATCCAAATCCAATTGATTGGCATAAAAATTTAAAACCGTATTCACTGGCGAAATGTCAAATGCTATTCGGTTACCATTCTGCTCAAAGGAAACATTAGAAAAGCCCCCTAAATTCATGCAATAGTCGTATTGTGGAAATAACATTTGATCACCAATAGGCACTAAAGGCGCACCCTGGCCACCAAGTTGAACATCTTGAACTCTAAAATCACAAACTACTGTTTGTTCTGTTTCAGTAGATATTTCTGCTAAGTTACCAATTTGCAGGGTAAGACCTTTTTGAGGTTGGTGTAAAACAGTGTGTCCGTGAGAGCAAACTGCGTCAAGGTTTTTTATGTTGTGTTTTTTGATAAAATTAGAAATAATCGAACCTAAATATTGCGTGTAGTCTTGGTTCAGATTTTCGAGAGCTGCATTCTTGAAAGATACTGCTATTTTCAATTTGTTTAACCAGTCAGCGGTGTAGGGTACGGTTTCAGAGTGTAAGATTTCAAATCCCCATTTATTATTTTGTATGGTAAAATCAATGTGTGCCAAATCAACTCCGTCAAGCGAAGTTCCAGACATAACTCCTATTACTTTATACTTTTCTTTAAACATAGGCTAAAATTACGAAAACGTTTGAAATCTGATATTTAATAATTACTTTTGTGGACGAATTTAAGAACAATTAATCTAGAACAAAAATATGGATTTTAATCTAACTGAAGAGCATTTAATGATTCAGCAAGCCGCTAAAGATTTTGCTGTAGCAGAATTATTACCGGGCGTTATTGAACGTGATGAACATTCAAAATTTCCTACGGAGCAAGTAAAAATGATGGCTGATTTAGGCTTTATGGGTATGATGGTAGATCCTAAATACGGTGGGTCAGGTCTAGACAGTATTTCTTACGTGCTTGCAATGACCGAAATTGCTAAAATTGATGCGTCTGCGGCAGTGATTATGTCTGTAAACAACTCACTAGTTTGTGCTGGGATGGAGAAATATTGTTCAGAAGAACAAAAAATGAAATATCTTGTGCCTCTGGCTAAAGGTGAAGTAATAGGAGCGTTTTGTTTGTCTGAGCCAGAAGCAGGAAGTGATGCAACTTCTCAAAAAACGACAGCAATTGATAAAGGCGATCATTATTTGTTAAACGGAACTAAAAACTGGATTACAAATGGAAGTACTGCATCAACCTATTTAGTAATTGCACAAACAGATGTTGAAAAAGGACATAAGGGTATCAATGCTTTTATAGTTGAAAAAGGTTGGGCTGGTTTTGATATTGGTCCAAAAGAAAAGAAAATGGGAATTCGTGGTAGTGATACACATTCACTTATGTTTACCGATGTAAAGGTTCCGAAAGAAAACAGGATAGGTGAGGATGGTTTTGGGTTTGCTTTTGCAATGAACGTATTAAACGGAGGTAGAATCGGTATTGCATCTCAGGCATTAGGAATCGCAACAGGAGCTTATGAAATAGCTTTGAAATATTCAAAAGAAAGAAAAGCATTTGGAAAAGAGATTTTCAATCATCAAGCGATTGCCTTTAAATTAGCGGATATGTACGTAAAAGTTACTGCTGCTAAATTATTAGTAATGAAAGCTGCTTGTGAAAAAGATGAAGGTAAAGATATTGCGCACTCTGGTGCAATGGCAAAATTATATGCTTCAGAAATTGCTCTTGAGGTAGCTAACGAAGCGGTTCAAATTCATGGAGGAAACGGTTACGTAGCTGAATATCATGTAGAGCGTATGATGCGTGATTCTAAGATTACACAGATATACGAAGGTACTTCAGAGATTCAACGTATCGTTATTTCAAGAGGTTTGGTTTCGTAAAGAGAATAAAATAGCTGTTTAAGCCCTTTCTAATTTCGGTTAGAAAGGGCTTTTTTTTTAATACATTTACTAAAATAAATTTTTATGTACGAAGATTTAAAGTATTGGTATTTGCGTGATCACAAATTGTTTAGAACGTTGAGTTTTGGACAAATCAGACAATTGTGTATTATTACTGGTTTTAAAAAAGCGCAAAAAGGCGAAATTATTTATTTTTCTTCATCAGATTTGCCAAGAATTTTTTTGCTTAAAAAAGGGAATATAAAGATTGTTGCAGTTGATGAAGACGGAAACGAAACTATAAAGGATATTATTCAAAAAGGAGATTTATTTGGAGAATTGACTCTGGAGGCAGACAGCCAAGTCAATGAATATGCAAAAGTGCTTTCCGATGATGTTGCTATTTGTAGTTTTCTAATGTCTGATTTTGAAGATTTATTACTTAGAAATCCAAGTCTTGCATTGTCCTACACAAAGTTTGTAGGTCTCAAGATGAAACGCATTAAGAACAGTTATGCTAATCTGATTTCTAAAGATGCCAAAACCAGATTGTTTCAGTTCCTAAAAGATTGGGCTGATCAAGAGGGCGAAAGAGTAGGGAATAAAGTTGTTATTGAAAATTACCTGACCCAAAACGATATTGCACAAATCATTTGCACTTCGAGACAGACCGCTACCCATTTGCTGAATGAAATGGAAACAAATGGCACTATTATTTACAGTAGGAAAGAAATAATAATAACAGACATCAGTAAATTGTAATTATTTTACTTGAACTGTAACATAGCCGACAAATCATTTCGAAATAGCAAAGTAGTTTTACAACTTCAAAATGTAACACTATGAAAAAAATAATTTGTCTGGCATTTATGGCAATTGGATTATCTGCTCATGCCCAAAATAATTTACCGAAACTAGCGACAGAAATCGCTCCGTTACTTATTGGTGAAAAAATCCCTAATGTCACTTTGAAATCTGTAGAAAATACAGATGTTGATTTAACGGAACTAATCAGTAAGAAAAAAACAGTTTTAGTTTTTTACCGTGGTGGTTGGTGCCCTTACTGTAATGCTCATTTAGCAGCTTTGGCTGAAGCCGAAAAAGAATTACTAGATTTGGGATATCAAATTATAGCAATAAGTCCTGATGCTCCAGCAAGCTTGAAGGTTACGAATGATAAAGAAAAATTAAATTATTTGTTATTGTCAGACAGTACAGGCGAATTATCGAAATCCGTGGGTATTGCATTTCAAGCTCCAGAAAATTATAAGGCTACAATTGCTAAAGGTTCTGATGGTGTGAATAATTCTTTTTTGCCCGTACCGGCAGTGTTTCTTTTAAATGTAAATACTGAAATTGAATTTGAACACATCGCACCAAATTTCAAAAATAGAATTTCAAATGATTTGTTGATTGCTGTTGCAAAATCTTTAAATAAATAATCATGAAAAAGCTATTGTTTGTTGTATTTGTATTGTTTGCACTTTCTGGCTTTGCGCAAAAGGCCAGCAAACGAATGACTCATTTTAATCTCGAAAAAAATGTGGCTATTCAAGGTTATGATCCTGTGGCTTATTTCAAACAAGGAAAAGCCCTTAAAGGCAGGAAAGAAATAGCCGCAACGTATGAAGGCGTGGTTTATTATTTTTCGATGCCAGGTAATAAAGAATATTTCTTAAAGAATCCTTCAAAATTCGAGCCCCAGTATGGAGGTTGGTGTGCTTTTGCAATGGGCGACTCTAATGAAAAAGTGTCTGTAAATCCTGAAACTTACAAAATTATTAATGGGAAGTTGTATCTGTTTTACAATGCTTTCTTTAATAATACATTGAAAATTTGGAACAAAAATGAATCTGGATTGATGATGAAAGCCGATTCAAATTGGAATAAAATAATAAATTAAAAAAATAGAAATCATGAAATTATCTCTTTTTTTCTGGTTGCTGAGACTTACGGCAGCAGTAATTTTAGCGCAAACATTGTACTTTAAATTTATGGCGAGTGAAGAATCTGTTTATATTTTTTCAGCTTTAGGAATAGAACCTTATGGGAGGATTGGTACTGGAATTGCCGAGTTAATTGCGGTAATTTTGATTTTAATACCAAGAACCACGTTGTTTGGCGCTGTAATGGGTTGCGGTATACTGGTTGTTGCGATTTTTGCTCATCTGTTTGTGCTTGGAATTGAAGTAAAAAATGATGGCGGGACGCTTTTTATTTTGGCGTTAATTGCTTTTCTTTGCTGTATTGCTTTAGTTTTTAAAGACAGAGCTAAAGTAATGAATTTACTGAATTAAAACTTAAATATGCTAATACCTTCTATTAATAATAGTTTAAATGAACTGATTGATTTGCTGAATCAATTGTCACAAAAAGAATATTCTAATTCTTGTACGGAACTGAGTAATGCAACTATTGGTGAGCATACTAGGCATATTATTGAGATGTTTCAATGTCTTGAAAATCAATATGATTTAGGTGTTGTTAATTATGACAAAAGAAAACGCAATGTTCTGATTCAAACTGACACTGAATTTGCAATTCAAAATATAGTGTCAATTCAACAAAATTTAGAAAAAGAAAATAAAAATATCGAGTTGTTACAAATTATTGATGGCGAAGAAATTCGTATTGAAAGCAACTATTTTAGAGAGTTGCTTTATAATTTAGAACATTGTATACATCATCAAGCGCTAATAAAGGTTGCAATATTACAATGTGAAACAGTGACAATTGATCCTAATTTTGGCGTAGCCAGATCTACCATAGAATATAGAAATCAATGTGCACAGTAAGTTTTGTACAATCGAATGATACTATTATCATTACTTCAAATCGGGACGAAAAAACACTAAGACCAAGTGCAATACCACCAAGAAGTTATACCGTAAATGGCAAAAATCTTATTTTTCCCAAAGATCCAAAAGCAGGAGGAACGTGGTTTGTTGCTAATGCTGACGGAGTAATTTTGGTACTTTTAAATGGTGCTGATGAAAAGCATGAAGTACAATTTCCGTATCTAAAAAGCCGTGGCTTGATTGTTTTAGAAATGATCAGCAGCGCATCGCCAAAGGATTTCTGGAATGAAATTGATTTGGAAAACATAGAACCTTTTACATTAGTTTTATTTCAAAAAAAGGCGCTTTTTCAATTGCGCTGGAACGGAAAAGAGAAAGAGACTGTTACTTTGGATGTAAATAGAAATCATATTTGGTCTTCAGCGACATTATATCCAGCAGCAATTCGGGAAAAACGTGCTAGTTGGTTCCATACCTTTATGAATCAGAATTATGAAATTTCAGAGTCGGAAATGTATGATTTTCATCGCTATACCGAAGAAGGGAACGATGAAAATGGCTTAGTTATCAATAGAAATAACGAAATGAAAACCTTAAGTATTACTCAAGCTGTTATGAAGGAAAATAAAGTGAGTATCTTGCACTATGATTTGATTGCCCAACAAGATTTTTCGACTTCATTTATCACAGTTTAAAAAATACATTTTGAAACTATTTTTTCATAAAATTACCCACTGGGAATATTGGCCTTTCCAGATTGTATATATTCCTATTTATTTTTTGTGGTCCTATTATTCGATCAAGGCAAAGTCTATTTTTTTCTTTAATGCTTCTAATCCCACTATAAAAAATGGAGGTTTTATGATGGAGTCCAAAAAAGAAATCTATGATTTGATACCGCAACAGTATTATCCTAAAACGGAGTTAATACAGGAAGGAACTGCTCTGGAAGAAATTTTAAATACGATTCAAGGATCAAAAATAAAATACCCCTTGATAGCTAAACCAGATATAGGACTGCGAGGATCTGGAGTCAAAAAAATTAACACTGTTCAGGATTTAAAAGAATATGCTGAAAAAGCAAATTTCAATTATGTGGTGCAGGATTTAATTCCGTACAAGAATGAAGTTGGAATCTTTTATGTGCGGTATCCTCATGAAAAAGTAGGCAGAATTACAGGGATTGTTTCCAAAGAATTTCTGATTATTACTGGAAACGGATTTTCGACCGTAGAGGAATTAATCAAAGAAAATCCGCGATACGAAATGCAATTAAAGGTTTTGAAACAAGAATATGGTGCAAAGTTGTTTGAAATTCTCCCAAAAGGCGAACAATTAAATTTAGTGCCGTACGGGAATCATGCTCGAGGAGCAAAATTCATTGATGGAAGTCATTGGATAACTCCAAAATTGACACAAACCATTAATGAAATGTGTTTGCAAATTCCAGGTTTTTATTTCGGCAGATTAGACGTCATGTACAATACTATCGAGGAATTAGAGCAAGGGATTAATTTTTCTATTGTTGAGCTAAATGGTGCTGCAAGTGAACCCACACATATTTATGACCCTCAACATTCACTGTTTTTTGCATGGAGAGAACTCGCGCGTCACATTACGTACATGTATGAAATAAGTGTGGCCAACCATAAAAATGGCGCTACTTATTTATCGCATAAGGATGGAATGAAAGAGTATAGAATGCACCTAGTGCAGAGCAATAAAATTGTAAATTTCTAAAATTATGAAAGCTATAAAGAACATTTTTATTGGTTTTTTAGTGAGCTTTATTGGTTCTATACCGCTAGGTTATTTAAATGTAATTGGTTTCGAAATATATTCAAAACTAGGAGTAAGTAATTTGATTTTATTTTTATTGGGTGTTGTATTTGTAGAAATGTTTGTCATTTATTTCACGTTGATTTTCGCAAAACAATTGGTTAGCAACAAAAAACTAATGAAAATCATTGATTTTTTGGCTATTTTATTTCTCTTTATAGTAGGCTATTCTTTTTTCGCTAGCTCCAATAAAACAATGGCTGAAGAAGGAATTTTAGAAAAATATGCTTCCTATTCTCCGTTTTTAATCGGTTTTTTTTTAAGCGCAATTAATTTTTTACAAGTACCATTCTGGACTGGTTGGAATCTCTATTTAATGAATGGGAATTATATTTCGATTGAAGGTAAGTTGAAACTGTTTTATATTGTAGGAACTTTGGTAGGTACATTTACAGGTATGCTAAGTTTAGTTTTGATTCTAAACGTCTTGTCTCAAAACACTACAAGCTTTTCTAAATATGTCATACCTGTGGTTATTCCATTGTTTTTTGTAGCCTTAGGTCTCTTTCAAATGGTTAAAGTGTATAAAAAATATTATCGAACTAAAACTATCCTATAAAAATTTAGGTATCCCTACTGTAGAATACAAACCTCATTTATCTTAAAAAAAGTATTTGTATTTTTTTCCTAATTTTATAGTTTTCTGCTAACATGGTGAATTATTCAAACGATAGAGAGAGTTGATAAAACTATTGAAGTTGCAAATAAAGTTATAGAAAAAGTTGTTATCAACACTAGAAACCATTTTGCTTTAAATAGCCTTTACGAAACGGCACTGTTCATTTCGTAAGCTAGAATAAAATAGTCATTATTATTGAATTGAAAGTCACTAATAATAGTCCAATTTAGTTTTTCGGTATGTGCTTTTGTCGAAGGGATATTGCTTTTGTTAATAAAAGTCAACCCTAGCGGATATTTAGTGAGCATGTGTATTCTCATGAATTCAAAAAGTGGCGTTATCAATCCATTTCCGCGATATTCTTTATGAATGCAAATCGGTCCGTATTGAAAACTATTAGTCAACGTAATGTTAAATTCTAGAAATTTTAATTCGGGAAGTAATGTACTCATGTAATCAAAAATGGGCCACTGCTTAAAAAAATCCCAACTTCCTGCAAAAATGTACCCAATGATTTTGTTGGCGTCCTTGGCAACAAACAATTCTTGTTTTTGAATAACTTCATGAAGTTGTGGTATTATAAATGGCGTGGTTACAAATCCAGCAGTTTTTTCGACTTCAGTTAGATTTGCAACAAGATATAATTCTTGCAAGGCCAATACCCCTTCAATGTCGTTGATTTGAGCAATTTCGAATGTTACGTTTTCTGTCATCTTGAAATAGTTTGGAGTATGATATCTAAATCAAAAATAGCAAAATTAACTTGATTTTTTTAATATTTATGGTCCAACAATCTTGATGCGAAGCAGTACTTTTTATGTTGTTTTTGTTTATTTTTGTGTCATGAAAAATATTATTATTACTGGAACTAGTAGAGGAATTGGGTTTGAATTGGCGTTGCAGTTTGCGAAAGCTGGTCATCAAGTATTGGCTATTTCTAGAAACATTCCGCAAGCTTTATTAAGTAATGAAAAAATTAGCTGTCTTTCGGTAGATTTATCAAATGAATCGGAGTTGAATAAAGTAAATGAGTTTCTGGCCAAGTCTTGGAAACAAGTTGATGCAGTTATCCATAATGCGGGAAGTTTATTGTTGAAACCTTTTCTAGAAACCACTCAGGAGGATTTCGAAAGCATTTACAAAGTCAATGTTTTTGGAGTTGCTAATTTAACACGAGTTTGTTTGCCGTACTTGCAAAAAGGGAGTCATGTTGTGACTATAAGTTCTATGGGAGGCATTCAAGGAAGTTTAAAGTTTGCGGGATTAGCAGCATATAGTTCGAGTAAAGGAGCTGTAATCACCTTGTCAGAATTATTAGCTGAGGAGTACAAAGAGCGTGGCATCTCCTTTAATGTTTTGGCATTAGGTTCCGTGCAAACCGAAATGCTGGAAGAAGCTTTTCCAGGCTATCAAGCGCCTATATCAGCGAATGAAATGGCAAATTATATTTATGATTTTACTTTAACTGGAAACAAATACTTTAATGGAAAAGTATTGCAAGTTTCTTCAACAAATCCGTAATTCTGAATTATTTTGATCGAAACGCTTGCTAAATTTCTTCCTGATCACGCTGTCAAACCTGCATTTGAATTGATTGTGACACATGGTGTTCATTTAAAAATTGTGAATGAACGCGCTACACGTCATGGCGATTATAGGAAAGGATTAAGTGGTAAACATGAAATAACAGTTAATGGGAGCTTAAATAAATATAGGTTCCTTATGACTCTTATTCATGAAATTGCGCATCTAGTAGCTTTTGAGAAATACGGTCGTAATATTAAACCGCATGGTCAAGAATGGAAACATACTTTTCAGCAATTAATGGTACCATACATTCGGCCAGAAATTTATCCTAATCATTTATTACCCTTGCTAGCAAGACATTTTAGAAATCCAAGTGCTACCAGCGATACCGATACAACTTTGGCATTGGCCCTGAAACAGTACGATAATCAAAATGATAAAAATTATGTTTTTGAAATTCCGTATGGAAGTGTTTTCCGAATTAAAAATGGAAAAATTTTCAAGAAAATAGCAGTAAGAACCAAACGTTTTGAATGTCTGGAAATGAGTTCTGGAAAAACCTATTTATTCAATCCTAATGCTGAGGTTGAGTTGTTAAAATCGAGTTAGCGTTACTCTTTCAAATACGCTTCTCGTACTTTTTTGAATAAATTGGAAGAATAAACAAAGGCAACGACAGCCTCATTATCGGTTCTGAAAATTTCTTCTTTGTTTCCTTCCCACGCTTTTAAGCCATCTTTTAAGAATAGAATTTTCTCTCCAATTTCCATCACAGAGTTCATGTCATGTGTATTTATGACCGTTGTGATGTTATATTCTTCGGTGATTTCTTTAATCAAATTATCAATTAATATAGCGGTATTTGGATCTAAACCCGAGTTGGGTTCATCACAAAACAAGTATTTTGGATTGTTCACAATGGCACGTGCAATGGCAACCCTTTTTTGCATTCCTCCTGAAATTTCTGAAGGTAATTTTTTATGTGCATCTGTCAAATTGACTCTTTTTAAAACGAAGTCAACACGTTCTTGAATTTTTGCATTGTTGTCTTTGGTAAACATTTTTAAAGGAAAACCCACGTTCTCAGCAACTGTCATGGAGTCAAACAAAGCACTTCCTTGAAATACCATGCCGATTTCAGTTCGTAAATCTCGTTTTTCATCTGGATTTAGCTCAGAGTACACGCGACCATCAAAACATATTTGTCCTGATTCCGGAGTATGTATTCCCAAAAGACTTTTTAGCAACACCGTTTTTCCAGATCCACTTTGTCCAATAATCAAATTTGTTTTGCCTGTTTCAAAAACAGTAGAAACTCCTTTCAGAATTTTAATGCCACCAAATGATTTTTCTATATTTTTTACTTCTATCATGATCCTAATAACAATTGCGTTAATATATAATTGAAAAGTATGATGGTCACAGAGGTCCAAACAAAGGCGACGGTACTGGCACGACCTACTTCGAGTGCGCCACCTTTCATGTAGTAGCCATGAAATGAAGGTATGGTTGCTAGCAACATGGCAAAAATTAATGTTTTAAGAAAAGCATAAACGATATGAAAAGGAATAAAATCTAGTTGTGCACCATTTATAAATTCTTCACTTGAGGTAAATCCACCATATACACCGGCCATCCAACCACCAAGAACACCTAGAAACATTGCGATTCCAATTAGGAACGGATACAATAATAGCGCTATTATTTTAGGAAACACAAGATAATTTAGAGAATTGACACCCATCACTTCTAGTGCATCAATTTGCTCCGTAACGCGCATGGTACCGATACTAGACGTTATAAAAGAACCCATTTTTCCAGCCATAATTACTGAAATGAAAGTAGGAGCAAATTCTAAAATAACGGATTGTCTTGTAGCAAAACCAATAAGGTATTTCGGAATTAATGGATTGGTCAAGTTTAGTGCAGTTTGTATGGCGACAACTCCCCCAACAAAGAACGAAATGAAGGCTACAATACCTAGGGAATCAATCACCAAATCGTCAATTTCTTTAAAAATTAGATTTCTCATAACGGACCATTTGGTCTGTTTGTTGAAAATTTCTTTTAGCATGAGGAAGTATCTTCCTATTTGCGTAATATATCGAATGAGCATCATAGTGTTGTGATTATGGGCTAATTTACAAAATTAGTTAGGAGTTATACTTCTTGTGTACTTAGTTTAGTTAGAAAATTTTTTCTTTCATTTTCTTCAGACGGTAATTTCGAATGAATTTAGCTTGTTCTTCAGTTACTAATAAAGGAGTTCTGGCAGCTTTCGCTTTCCAAAAACCCTTGATGTAGTCTAAAAAAAGTAAAGGTTTTTTCTTCATTAGGGCTAATTTTGCCGAAGCAATAGCTGTGATTATAAATCCGTATCCCAAAGTGTAAAACGCTTCGCCTTGCTTGTAACGCGCTGTTTTGTTGTAATTTGCTCCTGTAGGTTTCAAGTGCTTTACTTGCAAAGTAGCATCGGTTACCACTTTCCAATTATAGAATTTACAGAGTAGTTCGTCAACGGTATCCCAGCCCATTTGAGCTTTTAAGCCACCTATTTGTTGGAATGTTTCTTTTCGGTATGCTTTTAAGGCGCCGCGAATATGGTCTTTGTCGGTTAAGTTTTCAAGAATCCACTCTCCATTTTTTTCGATATAACAAAATCCACCTGCCATACCAATGCGAACATCTGATTGAAAATGCTTGTTGATAGTTTCCAGATAATTTAGGGGGAAAATTAAATCGGCATCTGCCTTCATGATTACATCATAGTTTGCATCTACTGATTCAAGTCCTGTGTTAAAAGCTTGAATGACTTTGCTTCCTGGCAAATGTATGGCGCTTGATTTTTTTTCAACTAAAGTGATAAAAGGATGATTTTTGGCATAAGCCAAAACTATTTCGGCTGTTTTATCTGTAGAATTATCATTGACAATCACCACTTTTTTAGGCAAAAGCGTCTGAGATATCAAAGAATCCAAAGTTAATGCAATAAATTGCTCTTCATTATGAGCGGGTATAACTATGTAATAATCCATTAGTTGTATATTTTGCTTGTAAGCCTTAACGAGTATTGTGAAAGTTTAAAACTTTGGTAAAGCTGTCTTTGTTATTTCAGAGCTAAAAGGAAGTTCTATGAAATTCTTTCTGCGTAAACGATATAATACCTTGGTGTGAAATAGCGTAGTAAGGGTCTAAAACCAATTTTTTTTACAGGATGTGTAAATTTTTCCCGAGCGGTAATTTTCCATCCGGTTTTTTCTAATAACCAATCCAATTGCCAATCTTCAAATTCGTGGTAATGCCGATCCCACATATCTGTTTTACTGCGATAAGCTGGAGAAAACCACAAACGGAGCGGAATAGAAATAAGTAATTTGTCGCACTTTACGTTTTCTAAAATAGTATAAGGATTTAGTAAATGTTCAAAAATTTCAAAAGCGGTAAATACGGTGTAGCTTTCTGTTTGAAGTGCAGTTTGATTAATGTCTAAATCTTCTCCATTTGTATTCTTTACCAGATAGCCATTCTCTTCCATTATTTTTGAGAATGGATTTGGAACTCCTAAATCAAATAGTATTTCAGATGTAGGAATGTGTTTTTTTAAAAAGTCTAAAGTATGTTTGAATCTTTTATTAGGAAATGTTTTTTCGTACATAATTACTGTTAGTAATGGAGCAATTTCTTGCTCACTGTCGGGGTTATTTTTATAGAGACAACAATGATGTTTTCCTCCATTTGCGCCCACAAAGATAGTAATAAATGTGTTTTTGAAGATAGTTTTTTAGCCCGGATAGCAACGAAAATCCCGGAAGTAAAAAACATAGTTTTTTAAGGCGCAAAAAGCGACTAAAAGAAGCTTTCTTGCGCCTTAAAAAAACAAGTTTTGTAGTGAGGAATTGCAGTGAATAGCCGGATTAGCTCCTGATAATACTCTGCTGCAGCCTATTAATATCTGTAAACGAATGCGTTGATGTTCATTCCAGCGCCAACGGAAGCAAAGAGCAAAATATCTCCTTTTTTGATGGACTGATTTTCTATTTCGCCCCGAATTAGTAAGTCAAAAAGGGTAGGAACCGTTGCGACACTGCTATTTCCTAGTTCGTGGATGCTCATGGGCATAATGTCTTTAGGAACTGATCTGTTGTATAATTTGTAAAAACGATGTATGATTGCCTCATCCATTTTTTCATTTGCTTGGTGGATCAGGATTTTTTTTACGTCGTCAATGCCAATTCCGCTGGCATCCAAGCAACTTTTCATTGCTGCGGGAACTTGGCTCAAGGCAAACTCATATATTTTTCGGCCGTACATTTTGATGTAACGAGTGTCTGGATCTAAATCTGAATTATAGGATTTTCCAAAAAACAAATAGTGTGCTTCGTCGATAGCGTAAGTTGCACTTTCGTAGGATAACATTCCAGTTTCATCCTCTGAAGCTTCGATGATGGAAGCACCTGCGCCATCAGAGTAGATCATGGAATCTCTATCATGT
The DNA here is from genome assembly GCF_056428945.1 of Flavobacterium sp. GNP010. NCBI lineage: Bacteria > Pseudomonadati > Bacteroidota > Flavobacteriia > Flavobacteriales > Flavobacteriaceae > Flavobacterium > Flavobacterium sp. GNP010. The sequence goes on from NZ_JBWJVK010000009.1 coordinate 35,939, forward strand.
GCATCCACTACTCTAGAAAGTGTTTCGGACCCAATTACCAAGCATCGTTTTGCCATTCCTGATTTGATGAAAGCATTGGCTTGAAGTACACCTTCAATCCAACCCGGACAACCAAAAAGAATATCGTATGCGACACATTTTGGGTTTTTAATTTGAAGTTTATTTTTGACGCGTGTAGCTAAACTCGGAATCATATCCGATTGAGTAGTACCGTATTTTACATCGCCAAAATTATGGGCAAAGATGATGTAGTCAATAGTCTCTGGATCGATTTCTGCATTTTCTATTGCTTTCTCAGCTGCAAAAAACGCCAAGTCTGATGAGGTTAAATGATCTTCAGCATAGCGTCTGTGTTCGATTCCAGTAATGCTTTTAAATTTTTTAATTACGACTTCGTTAGGATAGCCAAAAGCTGTTCCATCTTCATTTAAAAAAACATGTTCGCCAAAGTCAGTATTGCTTACTTTTTTCTTAGGAATATAGCTTCCTATTCCAGCTATTTTTATTTTCATTGCGTTAATTTTCCAAATTTGAGGCTAATTTAATCAATATTAAATTATAACACTCACAAAATTTACTATGCGTGCATATAATTATGAAATATTAATTTATTGGCAATATTATTGATAATTTTATTATGTTTTTATACTATTGCTGTGATATTTATTTTCTTTAGCGATCAATAACTAAAATAAGTATTTTGAGGAGTTTTACAGATTTTACAATAGGTCTAAATTTTTATATAAAAAAAATGCCTCGAAATTTTTCGAGGCATTTTTGTCTTATAATTGGGATCAAAACTAACTTTCCATATAGGCCTCAATTGGCGCACAAGAACAAACTAAGTTTCTGTCACCATATGCTTCATCTGCTCTACGAACGGTAGGCCAAAATTTATTTTCTGAGACATATTCTAGTGGGAATGCTGCTTTTTCGCGGGTGTATGGAAAAACCCAGTCATTAGCAGTAACCATCATTAAAGTATGCGGTGCATTTTTTAATACGTTATTTGGATTGTCTAAAGTAGTAGATTCAATTTCTTTTCGGATTGCAATCATGGCGTCACAAAAACGATCCAATTCTTCTAAGTTTTCACTTTCAGTAGGTTCGATCATTAAGGTTCCTGCAACCGGGAACGAAACTGTAGGAGCGTGGAAACCATAATCCATCAAACGTTTTGCAATATCAGTTACTTCAATTCCTTTTTCTTTAAACGGACGACACTCTAAAATCATTTCGTGTGCTGCGCGACCCATTTCTCCAGAATACAACGTATCGTAGTGTCCGTTTAATTTCTCTTTGATATAGTTGGCATTCAGAATGGCATATTCAGTTGATTGTTTCAAACCTTCGGCGCCAAGCATACAGATGTAACCATATGAAATCAAGCAAACTAGTGCAGAACCCCAAGGTGCTGCAGAAATTGCTGTAATGGCTTGATCGCCGCCAGTTGGGATTAATGGATTTGTGGGTAAAAATGGAACCAACTGTGGTGCTACACAAATAGGGCCTACACCTGGGCCACCACCTCCGTGCGGAATAGCAAATGTTTTATGCAAGTTTAGATGGCAAACATCAGCGCCAATTGTAGCAGGATTTGTCAATCCAACTTGGGCATTCATATTGGCACCATCCATATAAACCTGTCCGCCGTTATCGTGAATTAATTGTGTGATTTCTTTGATTGCACTTTCAAAAACACCGTGAGTAGACGGATAAGTAACCATCAAGCAAGAAAGATTGTCTTTGTGCAAAAGTGCTTTTTCACGTAAATCGTCAATATCGATATTTCCGTTTTCTAATGTTTTTGTAACTACTACTTTCATTCCAGCCATAGCAGCAGACGCAGGATTTGTTCCGTGTGCTGATGATGGAATTAAGGCGATGTTTCGGTGGTGATCTCCACGTGAAAGGTGGTATGCTCGAATTACCATTAATCCAGCATATTCTCCTTGCGCACCTGAATTTGGTTGCAAAGTAGTTCCAGCAAAACCAGTAATTATATTTAATTGTTGTTCTAATTTAGTCAACATTTCTTGGTACCCTTGAGCTTGATCTAAAGGTGCAAATGGGTGAATGTTGTTCCATTGAGCGGTGCTTAATGGTAACATTTCTGAAGCAGCATTCAATTTCATAGTACAAGATCCTAAAGAAATCATGGAGTGATTCAATGCTAAATCTTTTCTCTCTAGCATTTTGATGTAACGCATTAAAGCGGTTTCCGAATGGTATTTATTGAAAACATCGTGTTGCAAGAACGTTGACGTTCGAAGTATATTTTCTGGAAAATGATTCGTTGTAGATAAACTTTCAATAGCTGTTGCCTGAGTCCCTTTTGCATCAGCAAAAACAGTAAGTATCTTATTTAAGTCGGTAATACTTGTAGTTTCATTTAAGGAAATTGAAACAGTATTTTCATCGATGTAATAAAAATTAATTTCATTTTCTTCTGCGATTGCCTTTACTTTTTTGGAATCTGCTTTTATAACTATCGTGTCAAAGTAAGCCGTATTGGTTTGCTCGTAACCCAATTGTGTCAACGCATTTGCTAATGTTGCTGTAGAGGCATGTACTTTATTAGCGATATATTGTAGGCCTTTAGGACCATGATATACAGAATACATTCCTGCCATAACAGACAATAATACCTGAGCGGTACAGATATTTGAAGTTGCTTTATCACGTTTGATGTGTTGCTCACGAGTTTGCAACGCCATACGCAAGGCGCGGTTTCCATCAGTGTCTACAGTTACACCAATGATTCTTCCTGGCATACTTCTTTTATACTCTTCTTTAGTGGCGAAAAAAGCGGCGTGTGGACCACCATACCCTAGAGGAATACCAAAACGTTGTGTGGTTCCAAGAACAACTGCTGCACCCATTTCTCCTGGAGGAGTTAGTTTTACCAGACTCAAAATATCAGCAGCAACTGCTACTTTGATTTCGTTTTCAGCAGCTTTAGCTATAAATGCTGCGTAGTCATGAACTTGTCCAAATTTTCCAGGATATTGCAGTATTGCTCCAAAATATTCTGCTGAAAAATCAAATGATTCATGATTTCCAACTACTAGTTCAACTCCAATTGGTGTGGAACGCGTTTGCAAAACAGACAAAGTTTGTGGTAATATTTCTTCGGAAACGAAGAATTTATTGGTGTTGTTTTTCTTTTGATCGCGAGTTCTTACATCAAAAAGTAATGCCATTGCTTCAGCAGCAGCGGTACTTTCATCCAGTAAGGAGGCATTTGCAATTTCCATTCCGGTCAATTCAATAACCATTGTTTGGAAATTTAATATTGCTTCTAAGCGGCCTTGAGCAATTTCGGCTTGGTAAGGTGTATAGGCGGTGTACCATCCCGGGTTTTCAAAAATATTTCTTTGAATTACTGCTGGAATAATCGCTGCATTGTATCCTAAACCAATGTAAGATTGGAAAACTTTATTTTTATTTCCCAGTTTTTGAATGTGATTTGCAAATTCATACTCAGTCATAGCTGGTTCCAAATCCAAATCAGATTTTAATCGAATATCACTTGGAATCGTTTCGTCAATTAATTGATCCAGCGTAGCTGCGCCAATTGTCTTTAACATGTGTGCTACATCATCTTCTCTTGGGCCAATGTGTCTTAATGCAAATGCGTCTGTTTTCATTGTATATAAAATGGGTTGTGTGTTTCTTATTTTTAAAGGCTGTAAAATTAAATATTAATATGCTATAAATTGTCTTTTTTAACTTGATTTTCTGTGAATTTTTCAACTAAAAGGCGTTCTTATTAACACTTTGATTAATTTTGTCTAATGAGGGTTTTAAAACAAATTTTTGATTTTTACATTAATAGCAGTATTCACGTGGGTTTGTCATGCTATGCCTTGCTGCAAATGACTGAACAACTCTTCCACATTTCTTATCAATCGGCTCTAGGGTATTTTGTTTTTTTTGGAACAATAGTGGGGTATATTTTTGTGAAGTACGATGCTTTGGTTAGGACTAAAAAAATCAAATTTAGTGTTCAGCTCCAATGGATTGCTTTGCTCAGTTTTCTATCATTGATCGCCACGAGCTATTATTTTTTTCATTTAGAAAGAGTCACACAAATTATTGGTCTTGTTTTTCTAATCATCGTTTTGCTGTATACTTTGCCTTTCTTTCCGAATAAAAAAAATGCTAGAAACTGGGCTGGTATAAAAATTTATATAGTGGCTTTATGTTGGGTAGGTGTGACGCTTTTTTTACCCATCGTTAACAGTAATGCAGAAGTAACAAGTTTTGTTTTTTTAGTTGCAATACAACGTTACATACTGATTTTTGTTTTGATTTTAATTTTTGAAATAGTTGATTTAAAATGGGATGACCCACATTTAAAAACTGTTCCGCAACAAATTGGAGTTCCACAGACAAAGATAGTAGGAGTGGTTCTGATGGTTTTATTTGTACTATTAGAATTTTTATCCAATGATTTTAGGATAGAATTTTTAGCTTTAAAAATAGGATTGGCAATCACGGCAGTCCTATTTTTAGTGTATGCAAATGAGAACCGTTCCAGATATTATGCTTCTTTTTGGGTAGAAAGTATCCCTGTTTTTTGGTGGTTATTTTTGATGCTTTTCAGCTAATGCTTTAATAAACAAATTCCTTTCAAGAATGAAAGTAGTTAAGTGTTTTTTGAGTAGAAAATGGTCAAATAGTTTCCCAAAAACACCATAGGGTGTGTCGTATTGAATTTTATCTTCCATGATCACAAATCCATTTTTTTGAATAAAAGTATGCTGGTGTTTGAAAGATCTAAACTTTCCTTCGAGCATTTCATCTACAAAGTAGGTTGGAATTTCCAGTGCTGATATTAAACTTTTGTGTTTTAAATAAACGCCAAAATGTTTGCCACGCCAGGTTACAGTTTCGTTTGCATTTATCAAACCCGAAGTTATTCCATCAATAGCTGTTTCATTTGATTTTGCAGTGGATTGTTGATGAACATCAATGTTTCTGGATAAATCAAAAATGAGTTCAATTGGTGCGTTTATTCTAGTTGTTAGTTGTATGGTTGTCATTTCTGGTTTTCTATAAATTTTAATTTGAAAAATATTCCGGTCGCTAGTGATGCTAAAATGTAGGCTGTCGTTATTTCATGTTCTCGATTATTAAATGCGATGGAAAAACTAATTATAATTCCAATGATTGATAATGTAATCAAAATTAATTTTGAAGTTATTATTTTTATATTTTTTATTCCTAGGAAATAGAATGCTATTGAATAGATGATATAAGTTGGAATTGAAAAAATAAAGCTAAAAATAATTGTAATTGGATAGACTTCCATCAAACCTACTATTTTGTTCGAAGTTGGAATAAATAATATATTGATAAGCTCTGAAATTATTGGCGCGAGAAATAATGTTCCTAACCAATGTTTAAATAAATAAGTCCAATTCATAGCTAATTTGTTATAAACGTTTTCAAATCTTTAAACTTCACAGGTTTTAAAAACCTGTGAAGTTTGTTGTTTTATCCGTTAATTGCTATCCGTTCTTCAATTTTGGTTTCACTTGCTTTACGTTTTCCTCTAAAGAAAAAGTACAAGTTTAAAAATAACATAAATCCTAAATAGATAGTGAATCCTCCAATTTTGTAGCTTAATTTTTCTATTAATAATTGGTAACTGTCTTGATACATATTCATTTCAAGAATCATTAGTGCAAATCCTAAATTTAATAAATAAAAACCTGTTTCGAATAATTTGTTGGTCGCATTTGCAATTTCTTCTCGACCTTTGAAAATGTCTAACATATAAAATTTGCTGTTTTTGAAAAGCGTTCTTGAAACGTAATAGGTTAAGAATAAAGCAACTGGTAGATAAATGGCGTAACCGATTAAAATTTTTGTAGTTTCCATAATAAATGTATTTAAATTAATTTTTTGATGTATTTCGTAAGAAGGATAATATTGAAGTAGTGCATCATAGCAATAGTGCAAATAATTACCGCCGATTTGAAAGCAATAATTTCAATAAGTCGATGAAACGAAAGGATTTTCTCCCAAGAAAGTAAAGTCATTGCACAGTAGCCTATATTCAATAAATAATAGACAATTAATAATATTTGATTGATTTTGTGACATAAATCTTTATGATTTGGAAGTAGTTCTGAAACGAATATGTTGCCGTTCTTGTAACATATTTTCCCAACTTTTATAATGATTATTGTGGTTATCAATAGGTAAATTGTGTAACCAATAATGTTGAGGTTCATGGTTGTTATAATTTATAGTGACCAATTAAATTATGAATAAATAAACAAAAATTCACCACTGCAAAAAGAACAAATAACGTATTCATAAAATAACTTCCCACTTTAAATAGGGTTCGTTTCGGAATGTCATACATTGGATAATACGCAATTTGAGTAGCTACTTTTCCAACCCAATAGGCTGCAATTAATCCCGTCATGGCAACTGCTAATGCAGATTGTTCTTTTAATTCATTTGTAAACAGAATTGCTATCAATCCGAAAGAAAAATTCAAACCTTGAATATATCTTCCGTACGTTTTTGCAATTTCTTGATTTAGGGGTTTCAATTGCTTTACATCATTATACCAATCAAAAACTTTATGACGGATGTAAGGATAAATCATTGCTGTAAATATTTGACCTATTCCACTTAAGATAATTAGCCAGTTTGGGACAGTTAAGTTCATAATTTTCATCGTATCGTTTTTTTACCTTCAATCGCTATTTTTGAACCAATAGCAAGAAATTCAGAGGTAGGTTTTAAATCTTGTAAAAACTTAAAATCCTTGCCATAAATCCTTTCAAAATCAACGTCAATTTTCGATTCAATCACATGTAGTTGTTCCCATCTTGGGTGTGAAACGGCATATTCTATAGATTTTTCTTTGTTGTAATTGGTGTACCCAAAATAATGTTCGGTAATAAACTCGGATTCTGAATTTAGTTCAATCGGGATTGCATTTTTTTCTGTCGTCATGGAAATAGAATTCCACTTTGCATCCTTGAACCATTCGTATTGAAAAGTTTTTGAAGTTTCGTTTTCAGTTCTTGAATGATGCATTTTCAAGGTTTGGTAATGTTCGTTGTATAAGGTGTTGGCAACAATTGTTATAGCATGCTTCGGAACAATTTCTTTTATGAAAACTACGCCTCGTTTCCAAAGTCCATTTTCGATTCTTTTTACATAAAAGCGTAAATTGACTTCCTCAAAATTGACATGAAACGGAACTTTAATTCCTAATACTTTCACGTTTTCAAACATGAATCCGATTAAACTAATGTAGCATTTGCCGTTCCATAAATCGAGTTCAGTTCCTTTTGGAACAAAATTTTCTAAAATTTGTGGATCGATTTCGTAATTGAACATTGCTAAATCATTCCATTCTGCGGTTAAGAAGCTCATTTGTTAAGTATATTAAATTTTGAATTTGAAAAACTACAATAGTTTACATATAAATTGTAAAGCGCTATAAAAAGACACGTATAAAAAAAGTTTTGAATAAAAAACCTAAAAAATAGCATTACAAAAAACCAATAAAGAATGTAAAGAGAAAGTAAATATTTATTATTTGAAATAGCATAAAATGTCAAAATAAAGGATGTAAAAACCTGAAATAATCCGAGAATAATTAAAAACGCAACACTATCTATATCATAGTAAATTACATTTTCAATAAGTACTCCTATCACAGCTACTATTGTCAAAATTAGATTTAGGTAAAATACAGACTGTCTCATAATTATCTATTGTTTTAAACTTTCAGAAAAAAATGAAAGTTTCAATTAAATTTTTTTTATTTGATTTGTTCTTTGTTATTGTTTTTTATTGGTCTCATTGAATAGTTTTTTAAAATGTTATTTTTACAATGTTTAAAAAACTATTTCATTATTTTAACAACCAATTTTGCTAGCCAATTGTCTTTATACTCGGTCATTTTGTCTAAAACATTATCTGCTTTTAGAACAAAATCATACAATTTAGTAGTTTGATCTACAAAATGTTTTTCTTCGGGAGTATTGTCAGATGTTATGGAGGAAACTTCTTTTAAAACCTTCAAAGCAGGCTTGATTTCGCGTTTACTTCGTTCTCTTGCAATTTTTACCGCCAATTCATCTAAATCTTTTTCAGCTGTAAAAAATTCACGTCGTTCGCCAGCTTTGTATTCTTTATAAACAATTCCCCAATCCATCAAAGCACGTAGATTCATAGATGCATTGCCGCGCGAAATTTTCAATTCCTCCATAATGTCTTCCATCGAAACCGCTTCGTGAGAAACCATCAAAAGCGCATGAATTTGAGCCATGGTTTTGTTAATTCCCCATTGACTGCCTAATGCACCCCAAGTTTGAACGAATTTATTTTTTGCTTCTTTGAATTTCATGATGTAAAGATAAATAATGTTTTCGAACTTTCAATAATAAATGAAAGTTTGTTTTTGTTTTGATTTAATTTATTCTGAAAAATATGATATTGGTGAATATAATCACCTAAAAATATGTAAAATTGGTGAATACAATCACTAAATTTTATATAAAATTGGTGAATAGATAATGATTTAGTACTTTTGTAAAAAAAATATAAGAATGATAGTTAGAGATTTAGCCTCAAATGTAGTGGCAAGACTTCATAAAGGAAAAGTTATTGTCCTTATTGGGCCAAGGCAAGTGGGCAAAACTACCTTAATAAATTCTATTTTGAGTAAAAGTGACTATTTGTTTTTGGATGGTGATGACAATACTGTTGCAGAAACATTGTCCAATGCCAATACTGAGAACCTTAAAAGTATCATTGGAAATTGTAAATACGTTTTTATTGACGAAGTGCAACGCATTCCAAACATTGGTTTAAAGTTGAAGATCATGGTCGATCAAATCAAAGATGTTCAAGTAATAGTCTCGGGTTCATCAGCATTTGATATTAATAATGAAACCCAAGAGCCATTGACTGGTAGAAAATTTGAGTTTCAAATGTTTCCGATTTCTTGGAATGAATTCGAGAACAATGTTGGTTATATGAAAGCTCAACAACAATTGGAATTGCGATTGCTTTACGGAATGTATCCTGATGTAATTAACAATTTCGGAAACGAATATGAAATCCTTAAAAATTTAGTTTCAAGTTATTTGTATAAAGATATTTTGGCTTTGGCAGGAATTAGAAAGTCGAATGTTTTAGAAAAAATTTTGCAGGCTTTGGCATTGCAAGTTGGGAGCGAAGTGAGTTATAATGAAATTGCGCAACTAGTTGGTGTTGATAAAAATACAGTGAACAATTATATTGATTTATTAGAAAAAAGTTTTGTGATTTTTAGACTGAATAGTTTTTCTAAAAATATTCGAAATGAGATTAAAGCCAACAAGAAAATCTATTTCTACGACAATGGTGTACGCAATATGGTTATTGGTAATTTCAATACGCTGAGCTTGCGTCAAGATAAAGGTGCGCTTTGGGAAAACTTTCTAGTTTCTGAAAGAATGAAATTATTGTCATATTCTCAAAGTGTTGCAAAACCTTATTTTTGGAGAACCACAACGCAGCAAGAAATTGATTATGTAGAAACCAATGCCGATGCTGTAAATGCGTTTGAATTTAAATGGACAAATACTAAAAAAGCGAAGCTTCCAAAATCATTTGTCGAAGCCTATCAGCCGAGTTTTTTGGTTGTGGATAAAGATAACTTTAGAGATTTTTTGAAGTAGAGTTATTTTAAAACCATTAAGAAAATTAAGCGGTTATACTTAATTTTCTTAATGGTTAAATTTATAGTTAATAGGTTTCTCCGTAAAGGGTTTTATAAAAACCCTCAAGATTCATAAAGTAAGTATCAAAATCAATGTTATTGCTATAATTTGATTCCAAAGCACCATATTTATCAACCATACCACATTCAAAACAGATTTTCAAAACACTGACGGTTTTATTGTTTTTCTTTAAAATTAATATATCTCTGTATGACGGAAAACATGCTGTTAATTGACTTTCGTAATTAATAGCATTTGTTAGGAATTCATCAATTTTTCTAATTTTTTCTCTAGGCACAGGATTTTTTATGTAACCATATGAAATAAGCTCATTTTCAAAAGTTTGAAAATTTATTTTATGTCCATAAACACTCGAAAAAATTTCATTGAATCTTTTTATCGTATCATTTTTATTGCCAATTTCGCTATCAATAAAATAATGCGTAATTTCAGTAAATTTATTAATTTCCCTTTCTTTTTTACAACTAACTAGCATTAAAATGATCATAAAAAAACACGAAATTCTCCTCATAACTTTAGTTTTAATTTCTAAATCAGCCCAGCACGTTTCAACAATGCATCCGCCTTCGGTTCTTGACCTCTAAAACGCTTGTATAATTCCATTGGTAATTCGGTGCCACCTTTTGAAAGTACGTTGTCTTTGAATTTTGTTGCGACTTCTTTATTGAAAATTCCTTTTTCTTGGAAATAAGCAAACGCATCGGCATCGAGAACTTCGGCCCATTTGTAACTGTAATATCCAGACGAATATCCACCTTGAAAAATGTGCGAAAACGAGGTGCTCATGCAATTCTCAGCAACATCAGGATACAAACTTGTGCCTGCCATAGCTTGTTTCTCAAAGGCTTTTACATCTTGAATTGCTTGCGATTTTCCGTGATAGGTCATGTCTAATAGTCCAAAACTGATCTGTCTTAATGTTGCCATTCCTTCTAAGAAACTTGCACTTTCTTTTATTTTTTCTACGTATTCTTGAGGGATCACTTCACCCGTTTCATAATGTTTTGCAAACAAAGCCAATGCTTCCGGCTCGTAGCACCAGTTTTCCATTACTTGGCTTGGCAATTCCACAAAATCCCAATAAACCGAAGTTCCAGACAAACTAGGATAAGTCGTATTGGCTAACATGCCGTGTAACGCATGACCAAATTCGTGGAATAAAGTTGTTACTTCATTGAAAGTTAATAAAGATGGTTTAGTCTCTGTGGCAGGTGTGAAATTACAAACGATAGAAACATGTGGTCTTTCATTGATTTCATTTTTTATGGCTTGCGATTTATAAGAAGTCATCCAAGCGCCATTTCGTTTTCCTTTTCTTGGAAAAAAATCAGCATAGAAAACAGCTACCAATTGTCCTTCGAAATCCAAAACTTCAAAAGTCTGAACATCTTCGTGGTATTTGTCAATATCAAAAACTTCTTTGAAAGTAATTCCGAACAGTTTTTCGGCAATAGTAAAAGCTCCATTCAACACGTTTTCTAACTTGAAATAAGGTTTTAAAATCTCATCATCAAAGTTGAATAATTTTTGTTTCAATTTTTCAGAATAGTAAGCACCGTCCCATTTTTCCAATTGCTCAATTCCGTCTAGTTCTTTTGCAAAAGCCATTAATTGAAGAAATTCTTTTTGAGCAGCTGGTTTCGCTTTTTCTAATAAATCATTTAAAAAAGACAGCACTTTTTCAGGATTTTGAGCCATTCGTTCTTCCAAAACAAAATTAGAATGCGATTTGTAACCCAATAAATTAGCACGTTTATGACGCAATGCTACAATTCGCTTTACGTTTTCTTTATTATCGAATTCATTGTCTTGAAATGATTTTTTTCCGGCAGCAATGGCAATTTCTTTGCGTAATTCACGATTGTCAATATACGTCACGAAAGGCAAGTAACTCGGGAAATCAAGAGTGAAAACCCAACCTTCGAGTTCCTTTGATTTTGCCAAACTTGTGGCCATTTCTTTAGCGCCATCCGGTAAGCCTTTTAAATCGGCCTCTTTAGTAATATGAAGTTGATAATTGTTGGTTTCAGCCAAAACATTTTCGCCATACGTCAATTTGATTTTGGCTAATTCGGCGTCAATTTCACGTAATTTTAATTTGTCTTCTTCATTCAACAAAGCACCGTTTCTAGAAAATCCTTTGAATTTTTTATCTATCAAAGTCGCTTGTTCAGTGGTTAATGGCAACGAATCTTTTTGATCATAAACGGCTTTAACTCTTTTGAATAAATCTACGTTTAAAGCAATATCATTACTAAATTCAGTCAGCAATGGAGAAATCTCTTGAGCGATTTTTTGCATTTCGTCGTTAGTTTCAGCTGAATTCAAATTGAAGAAAATCGAAGATAATCTATCCAATTGTTCACCTGCAAAATCTAAAGTAACAATCGTGTTTTCAAATGTTGGAACATCAGAATTTGTAATGATGGCATTAATTTCGGCTTTTGCAGTAGCAATGTTTTCGATAAAAGCAGGTTTGTAATCTTCTAGTTTTATTTCAGAAAATGGTGCTGTATTGTGTTTAGTATTGAATGTTGAGGTAAGTGTTTTCATAATTTTATTTGAAGGGATAAGTCGGGACTTGTCCTTACGTTTTAAAGTTTAAAATTTTCTAAATCTTGGTATGTATTCCAAAATCGGAGTAATTCGATGGTATTAGAATTTATTCTGTAGTAAAGTGTTATTTGTTTCGTAATTACAACTTTGTTTACGTTTTTGTAATTTGTAGAAATAAATTCAATGTTGTTATTTACTAATAGAGCAATTGTGTTGTCTACTTTGTCTATAAAATTTACAACATCTTGAAATGACCATTCAGCTTCAAGATAATCAATGTTTTGCCAATAGTCTTTTTTTGCTTGAGGAGACCAAATAATAATCACTATTTGAAATATTTCGAATAGTGATTTCTTGTTTCCTCCATGACCAAGTCATGAGCAATCCCTTCGTTGTTTTCTATGGAAAAAATGGCTTCATCGATGGCTATCTTTTGTTTTTCGGTTAAAGTAGATTTAGATTGAATCAAATGAATAATTTCTTCAATCAATTTTGGATTTTCAATATCCAAAATAACTTTGGCTAACTCAATTTTAGAAGTTTGAATATTCATAGTTTTCTTTTGATTAAAGATAATTATTTTTTCAATTCAGATGCCGCTTTATCAACAGCTTGTTTTAATCCTTCTTTGTAAAAAATGATTTTGTCTAAAACGAAGTTGTCATGACTTCCAATGATTTGTGCGGCAAGAATTCCAGCATTTTTGGCTCCGTTAAGCGCAACTGTTGCTACAGGTACACCACCAGGCATTTGAAGTATTGACAATACCGAATCCCAACCATCGATAGAATTGCTAGATTTTACAGGAACTCCAATAACAGGAAGTGGCGACATAGAAGCAACCATTCCTGGTAAATGCGCCGCACCACCAGCACCCGCAATTATTACTGAGATACCACGCTTGTGTGCGTTTTTACTAAAATCAAATAATTTTTCAGGTGTTCTGTGCGCCGAAACAATATCTACTTCGGTTTCGATGTCAAATCCTTTTAATATGTCGATGGCTTCTTGCATTACCGGCATATCCGAAATACTTCCCATTATGATGGCTACTTTCATTATTTTTTATTTAAAGATTTAAAGATTTAAGAATTTAAAGATTTTAGAGTGGAATTTTAAATTTTGTTGCAAACCAATTTTTCAATCTTTTAATTTATGAAATCACCCTAATACTATTCTTAACCTCCTCTGCAATTTTTCTCGCTTCAACCATATTCTCATTTACAATCGTAACATGACCCATTTTCCGGAAAGGTCTTGTTTCTCTTTTGCCGTAAATGTGAGGTGTAACGCCATCAATTGCCATTATTTTTTCGATGTTTTCGTAAACTACTTGACCCGAAAAACCTTCTTCGCCAACCAAATTTACCATAATTCCGGCAACTTTGCTATCCGTATTTCCCAAAGGTAAGTCTAAAATGGCGCGTAAATGATTTTCAAATTGAGAAGTGTAACTTGCCTCAATAGAGTAATGACCTGAATTGTGTGGGCGAGGAGCGACTTCATTTACTAAAATTTCATCATCTTCAGTTTGAAACATTTCAACGGCTAAAAGTCCGACATGATTAAATTTTTCCGACACATGTAAAGCAATTGCTCTAGCTTTTTCAGCGACTTTAGGATCAATTCGAGCTGGACAAATCACATATTCTACTTGATTGGCTTCGGGATGAAATTCCATTTCGACTACTGGATAGGTTTTAATTTCTCCAGATGGGTTACGACAAACGATAACGGCAAGTTCATTTTTGAAAGGAACCATTTCCTCAGCGATACATTCTACATTAGCAAGATTATCTAAATCCGAAAGTTCTCTTATCACTTTTACTCCATTGCCATCGTAACCAAATTCAGTGCATTTCCAAACAAAAGGAAGCTTTGTTTTTGAATCAAGAATGTCTACAATCAAACTCTTTAAATTTTCAAATCGTTTGTATTTGGCTGTTGGAATAGCGTGCTCGGTGTAAAAATCTTTTTGAATGCCTTTATTTTGAATCAACTTTAAAGTTTTCGGCGAAGGATATATTTTTAATCCTTCGTTTTCTAGTTTTACCAAAGCTTCCAGATTAACCAACTCAATTTCAAACGTCAATACATCCACTTTTTTTCCAAAATTATACACCGTATCAAAATCCATCAAATCACCTCTAAAGAACTGGTTGCATGCAATTTTACTGGGTGCTTCATCGCTCGGATCAAGAACGTAGGTTTGGATATCGAATTTGCGAGTATCAAACAGCAGCATTTTTCCGAGTTGTCCGCCGCCAAGAATTCCCAATTTAAAGTTAGAAGAAAAATAATTCATTGTGTAGTTGTATGTTTTGACAAAGATACTTCATAATGATCAAATCCGAAAATCCTATTTATATTCTTGTTACTCTAGATTATTCCTTTTTAACGGATGATTTAGAAGATTTTTTAATAACATCCAACAGTATATTTTAAGCAAAATGAATTTTGATAATTTGTCTTTTTATTTTTTGAATTAAACAACTGACGTATATTTTAATACCATTTATTCTTCTGTCGTTTTTTTGTTCAATAAGAAAGTAAAAGGCAAAAATTATTTGTTTTACGCCCTCAATTGGCATTGTTTTTAAATTAAATATGAATAGTATTAGCAGTTTTTGCCTGATTTAAACTAGTTGAAAAACAGAGGCGCTATTTAGTTTGACCTCAATTTATTTTCATTAATTCATTATGACATTCTAATTATTTGAGGCTACCTGATTTTCAGTCAACCTCTTTTTTGTTTAGAAAAGAATACTACTCGTTCATTTAATTTTACGAGCCTAAACTGTCGATGTGATTGATTTGCTACTAGCCTAGTTATCTATTTAAAACAAGTCTCAGGTTCTTTTGATGATTAAAGCGATATATAAATACAAATTAATGCCCAATTATCAATTCGCAAATCCGAATTCTGTATCTTTGCCCATTATTTTAAAAACGAAAATAATGATACAACTGCACGATAAACAATTTGTTCCGTTTATTTCTGCCCAAGAAATTGATTTTGCCATTGCTAAAATGGTTTCGCAAGTCGAAGCTGACTTTGCTGATGAAACACCAGTATTTGTGGGGGTTTTAAATGGCGCATTCATGGTAGTGGCCGATTTTATGAAGCAGTACAAAAAACCATGCGAGGTGTCTTTTATCAAAATGTCTTCCTATGAAGGGACTTCATCTACGAACGATGTGAAACAATTAATAGGTATCAATCAGGATCTTACGGGACGCAGTGTGGTCATCATCGAAGATATTGTTGATACTGGAAATACATTAGTAGAATTGAAAGAATTATTTAAAAAACAAAATGTAAAACATTTTAAAATAGCAACACTTTTTTTCAAACCCGAAGCGTATACTAAAGACATCAAAATAGATTATATTGGAATCCGAATTCCAAATAAATTTATTGTGGGCTATGGTTTAGACTATGATGGATTAGGGCGAAATTTACCTGAAGTATATAAATTAAAAGAATAACGACACAACTACATGACTAACATTGTTTTATTTGGAAAACCGGGAGCTGGCAAAGGAACTCAAGCTGAGTTCTTGAAACAAAAATACAAATTAACACACATATCCACGGGAGATGTATTTCGTTTTAATTTAAAAAACGATACTGAACTAGGCAAGCAAGCACGAGTGTACATGGATGCTGGAGACTTAGTCCCAGACGAATTAACTACAAAAATGCTTATTGATGAGGTAAATAAACATCCAGACACTAATGGAATTTTATTTGACGGATATCCACGAACAATTGCTCAAGCAGAGGCATTAGACGCTTTTCTAGTATCAATAAAATCCTCTGTTGCAGCTACAATTGCACTTGAAGCAGACGATGAAATTTTGGTTCAACGCTTATTAGAAAGAGGAAAAACAAGCGGTAGAATAGACGATCAAGACGAAGAAAAAATTAGAAATCGCTACCAAGAATACAACGAAAAAACGGCGCCTTTAATGGATTATTACAAAAACCAGAATAAGTATTTTGCTGTAAACGGAATTGGTTCTATTACCGAAATTACAGAACGCGTGAGTTCAGTAATTGATCAATTGTAATTCTGATAATCAGTACTACAAACAACAAGACTTATAAACGAATCAATTAACACATTGGAAATACTAATAATATTTTTTCTAATACTGCTCAATGGAGTTTTCTCTATGTCAGAAATCGCATTGATTTCAGCACGAAAAAACAGGTTAGAGACTGCTGCAAAAAAAGGAAATAAGAGTGCGAAAATCGCATTGGATTTAGCCAACTCTCCCAATAAATTTTTGTCTACTGTACAGATAGGAATTACTTTGATTGGAATCCTTACGGGTATTTATAGTGGTGATAAAATTACTGTTGACGTTGAATCTTTCGTAAATGGATTTGAAATTCTAAAACCGTATGCTCATCCTGTTGCCGTCGGTTTAGTAGTTGTTGTGTTGACTTTTTTCTCTTTAGTTTTAGGAGAATTATTGCCCAAAAGAATCGGCTTAAATCATCCAGAATCCATTGCTAAAGCGGTCGCATTACCAATGAAAATTGTTTCGATTGTTACAGCACCATTTATTTGGTTATTAACACATTCTACAGATTTCTTGCTGAATGTTTTACAAATAAAACCCACAGCTGACGGAAAAGTAACGGAGGAGGAAATAAAAGCGATAATTAAAGAAGGAACCGAAGGTGGCGAAGTGCAGGAAATAGAACAAGATATTGTAGAGCGTGTTTTTCATATTGGAGACCGCAAAATAAACTCTTTGATGACCCATCGCAAGTCGGTTGTTTTTTTACCATTGCATTCAGATCGCGAGCAAGTAAAGGAATTTATGCTCAAAGAATTGCACTCAATTTATCCCGTTTATGGTGAAAATTATGATGATATTGTTGGAGTTGTAAACCTCAAAAATATATTTGCTCATTTTGAAAATGAAAACTTCAATTTGGCTGATATAATGACCGAAGCACCTTTTATGATGGAGCAAACTACAGCTTATGTTGCTTTAGAAAACTTTAAAAAAACTGGAATACATTATGCTTTTGTTTCAGATGAATATGGTGTTTTTCAAGGGGTAATTACGCTAAATGATATTCTGGAAGCATTAGTTGGTGATGCTTCTGATTTTTACAAAGATGATTTTCAGTTGATAGAAAGAGAAGATGGCAGTTGGTTGGTTGATGGGCATTATTCGTTGCATGATTTTTTGACTTACTTTGAATTAGATGAATTAATCAATGATTATGAAGTCACTACGGTAAGCGGATTAATAATGACAGAGCTCTCTCATATTCCAAAACAGGGAGAAAAATTGATTTGGCAAAAATTTGAATTAGAGGTCATCGATATGGATGGCGTGAAGATTGATAAAGTGATGGTGAAAGCCTTAAAAGTGTAAAAATAGTTTTCAGTTGCAGTTTTCAGTATTAAAATAGTACTGAAATCTAAACTCTGAATGCTTAAATCTAAAATTATAATGACAGAAGGGAATTTTGTAGATTACGTTAAAATATATGTTTCTTCCGGAAAGGGAGGAAAAGGATCTACGCATTTGCATAGAGAAAAATTTATTGAAAAAGGTGGGCCAGATGGAGGAGATGGTGGTCGTGGAGGACATGTTTATCTTGTAGGAAACAAAGGTCTTTGGACATTATTTCACCTTAAATTTGCGCGTCACATCAAAGCGGGTAATGGTGGAGATGGTAGTGGAGACAGAAGTACTGGTGCTGATGGAGATGATAAATTTATAGAAGTGCCGTTAGGAACGGTAGTAAAAGATAAAGAAACTGGTGAAATATTATTTGAAATTACCGAAGATGGTGAAAAACAAATTCTATCTCGCGGTGGAAAAGGTGGTTTAGGTAACTGGCATTTTAGAAGTTCGACCAATCAAACCCCTAGATACTCTCAACCGGGTTTACCTGGTGTAGAAATGGATGTAATTCTTGAACTAAAAGTTTTGGCTGATGTAGGTTTGGTAGGTTTTCCTAATGCAGGAAAATCAACTTTGCTCTCTGTTTTAACTTCTGCTAAACCAAAAATTGCAGATTATCCGTTTACAACTTTAAAACCAAATCTTGGAATTGTAGCCTACAGAGATTTTCAATCTTTTGTAATTGCTGATATTCCTGGAATAATTGAAGGTGCTGCCGAAGGAAAAGGTCTTGGACACTATTTCTTGCGTCACATTGAGCGTAATTCGACTTTGTTATTTTTAGTTCCAGTGGATACTCCGGATATCAAGGCAGAATACGATATTTTGGTAAACGAATTGACAAAATACAATCCTGAAATGCTTGACAAAGAGCGTTTGTTGGTTATATCTAAATGCGATATGCTTGATGATGAGTTAAAAGCAGAATTGAAAACCGAACTAGATGTTGCTTTCAAGGATATTCCTTATATGTTTATTTCTTCTGTAGCACAACAAGGTTTAACAGAGTTGAAAGATAAATTATGGAAAATGTTGAATGACTAATTCTTGATTTTATATTTATAATCAAAACCGTTTCATAGATAATGTGAGACGGTTTTTTTGTAAAAAATAGTTAAACCTTTCACATACTTAGAGAAATACAATTATAAATTTCCCTATTTTTGAAGAATGAAACATATTATTTATTTATTTGTATTTCTACCAATTATGATGTGGGGTCAATCTGATTTTGATAAAGCGGAACAACTATATAAGGCAAACAAAATGGATCAAGCCGAGTTGGCCTTTGAATCTGTTTTAAAGTCCAGTCCATCGAATTTAAAAACAATTGAATATTTAGGAGATATTGCCGGACATAATAAATCTTGGGATAAAGCAATTGGGTATTATAAAAAACTAAAACAGCTGAAACCTTCTGAGGCCGATTATCATTTTAAATATGGAGGAGTTTTAGGCATGAAAGCCAAAGATTCAAACAAATTTAAAGCACTTGGAATGATTGATGAAGTGAAATCTTCATTTGAAAAAGCCATCAGTCTGAATCCAAAACACATTGAATCCCGTTGGGCATTAATTGAATTGTATATTCAGTTGCCTGGAATTGTTGGTGGAAGCGAATCTAAAGCTATAAAATACTCCAATGAATTACTACGATTATCTCCTGTAGACGGGTATTTGTCCAGAGGACACATCGAAGAATATTTTAAACGATATAAAGCTGCTGAATTACAGTATAAAAAAGCAATACAGATTGGTGGATCTAAAAAGAGTTATCAAAAATTAGCTAGTTTATACAAAAATAAAATGCGGGATCCTGAAAAGGCAAAAACAATATTAGAAACCTACAGTAACAAAGGACAAGACTAATTTTATTTAGTTTTTCTAGTCTTTTAACATAAATCATAAATTAGAATGCGTACACATTTTATAGCTATTGGAGGAAGCGCCATGCACAATCTAGCTTTAGCACTACATAATAAAGGATATCAAGTAACAGGAAGTGACGATGCGATTTTTGAACCCTCTAAATCAAGATTGGATAAAAAAGGGATTTTACCGCAAGAAATGGGTTGGTTTCCCGAGAAAATAACGGCAGATATTGAAGCAGTTATTCTTGGTATGCATGCCAAAGCCGATAATCTTGAATTACTAAAAGCACAAGAATTAGGACTGAAAATATATTCTTATCCGGAATTTTTATTCGAACAATCCAAAAATAAAACGCGTGTTGTTATTGGTGGTTCTCATGGAAAAACAACGATTACTTCAATGATCTTGCATGTAATGCACTACCATGACATTGCTGTAGATTACATGGTTGGTGCACAACTGGAAGGTTTTGATACGATGGTGCATCTCACAGAAGAGAACGATTTTATTGTATTGGAAGGAGATGAATATTTGTCTTCGCCAATTGACCGCAGACCAAAATTTCATTTATATCAACCGAATATTGCTTTAATTTCAGGAATTGCTTGGGATCATATTAATGTTTTTCCAACGTATGAAAATTACGTTGAACAGTTTGAAATTTTTATTGGCAAAATTACAAATGGTGGAATTCTAGTTTACAATGAAGATGATGCTGAGGTAAAGCGTGTTTCCGAAGCTGCAACAAACCCAATTCGAAAATTAGCGTATCATACTCCAAAATATACTGTAAGTGACGGTGTGACACTTCTGGAAACTCCCGAAGGCGACATGCCAATTGAAGTTTTTGGGGCACATAACTTGAATAACTTGGCTGGAGCCAAATGGATTTGTCAAAATATGGGCATTGATGAAGCCGATTTTTATGAAGCTATTGCCAGTTTTAAAGGTGCTTCAAAACGATTGGAGAAAATAGCCGAAAGTAAAACAAAAGTGGCGTATAAAGATTTTGCGCATTCACCAAGCAAAGTGGCTGCAACTACAAAAGCGGTGAAAGAGCAATACCCTAATCGAACTTTAGTCGCGTGTTTAGAATTGCATACGTACAGCAGTTTGAATGCTGAATTCCTAAAAGAATACGAAGGCGCACTCGAATTTGCAGATAAAGCAGTTGTTTTTTATTCGCCCGATGCAGTAAAAATTAAACAGCTTGAAGAAGTTACTTACGACCAAATAGCAAATGCTTTTAATAGAAAGGATTTGATTATTTATACGAATCCAAAAGATTTCAAGGATTATTTATTCAACTTGAATCTAGATAATTCTGCTTTATTGTTGATGAGTTCCGGTAATTACGGCGGACTAAACTTTGATGATGTAAAGGAATTGGTAAAGTAAAAATGGTATGAAAGACAAAGTTAGAATTGTTAAAACTACTAGTGAAAATCCAGATTTTGTCAATTTGATTTCCGCTTTGGATAAAAGTTTATGGGAACGTTATCCAGAATTGAAATCTGATTATTGGGGAAATAATATTTTGGAAATAAATCCAAATGTTGTTATTCTTTATTTAGAAGAGAAACCTGTTGCTTGTGGTTGTTTTAAAAAATACGATAAAAATACAATAGAAATAAAGCGTATGTTTGTTTCACCTGATGTTAGAGGAATGGGTTTGGCACAAACAATATTACTTGAATTAGAAGCTTGGGCACGTGATTTAGGATATTCTTTTTCTGTTTTAGAAACTTTAAGCAAACAAAAGGAAGCCATTGCTTTATATCAAAAAACAGGATATGCTATAGTTGAGAATTACGAGCCTTATGTAGGTTTAGAAAATAGTATTTGTATGCGGAAACCAATTTAAACAATAAAATGAATGGCTGAAAATTCCTTTTTCCCTATTACCAATTGGTCCGAAGATGATAAACCACGTGAAAAACTGATGCTCAAGGGCAAAAGTGTTTTGAGTGATGCGGAATTAATAGCTATTTTGATTGGTTCAGGAAGCAGAAATGAATCGGCGGTAGATTTGAGCAAACGAATTTTAGCAAGTGTAGATAATAATTTGAATGCGTTAGGAAAAGTATCATTGTCACAACTCATTCAATTTAAAGGAATAGGCGAGGCTAAGGCGATTTCAATAATAGCAGCATTAGAGTTAGGCAGGCGTAGGAGAGCGGAGGAGGTTGTCGAATTAAAAAAAGTCACCTCGAGCAAAATAATTTTTGAAATCATGCAGCCAATTATTGGCGAATTACCACATGAAGAATTCTGGATTATTTATTTAAATAATTCCAACAAAGTAATTTCAAAAGCACAATTGAGCAAAGGTGGCATTACCGGGACACTTGTAGATGTGCGTATTGTATTTAAAACAGCGCTCGAAATGGGAGCAACGGGATTAATCTTATGTCACAATCACCCATCGGGGACTTTAATACCAAGTGATGCTGATAAGCAAATAACAAAAAAACTAAAATTGGCAGGCGACAGTTTAGAAATTAAAGTGTTAGATCATTTAATTGTAACTGAAACTAGTTATTTTAGCTTTGTAGACGAAGGAATATTTTAAATTAAAAAATGAAACAAACACATATAACAGATGTATTTTTCGATTTAGATCATACACTTTGGGATTTTGATAAAAATTCTGAAATTACTTTTGATACTATTTTCAAAAATAATCATCCATCAGTAGAAATAAAATTGTTTATAGAAAAATACGTGCCCATCAACCAAGAGTGCTGGAAACTCTATCAGTACGATAAAATCACGCACGAAGAACTACGTTACAATCGATTAAAACATTCTTTTGACGCCATTAATTATTCTATTTCTGATTCGGAAATTGATGTTATTGCGGAGGATTACATTCGATTTTTACCAGAAAACAATCATCTTTTTGATGGTACTTTTGAGGTTTTGGACTATTTAAATCAAAAATACAAGCTGCATATCATTACCAACGGATTTGCCGCTGTTCAATATAAAAAAATAAATAATTCTAACCTCGGTAGTTATTTTCAAACGGTTACTAATTCTGAAATGGCAGGAGTCAAAAAACCGAATCCCATAATTTTTGATTATGCTTTAGATTTGGCAAAAGCAAAAAAAGAGAACAGTATCATGATTGGTGACAGCCTAGATGCTGATGTTCAAGGAGCTTTAGACGCAGGATTGGATGCAATTTTTTTTAATGAAAGTAACCTACAAGTAGCAAATCACATCAAGCAAGTAAATCATTTATTAGAACTAAAAAAATATTTATAAAATGAAAAAGACATTCCTAGTACTACTAATCTTAATGGTGGGTTATTCGAACGCGCAGTCGGTTAATGACTATAAAGCCGTAATCGTTCCATTAAAATTTACTTTTTTAAAAGCAGAAAATCAATACCGATTGAATACGCTAACAAAATTTAATTTAGGTAAGGCAGGTTTTACGGCTTTTTATACTAATGATTCCATTCCTGCAGAATACAATGACCGTTGCAGTATTTTATATGCTGATGTTAGTAACGAAAGCGGTTTTTTGGTGACTAAATTGTACATTACATTAAAAGATTGTAATGGCAAAGTTGTTTTTAAATCCGCAGTTGGTAAAAGTAAGGAAAAAGAGTATCGAGTTGCTTATACAGAAGCGCTTACCGAAGCTTTTGCATCAGTTTGCGCATTGAAATATAAATATAACGGAGCCAAAGTTCAAGTTCAAACCGCAATGGTACAAAACCCTGTTGCTACTACAGTAGTTGAAAAATCTATATCTGCTGAGGCTACTGTATTCCTTGATACAAAGGATGTCAATTTACTTTATGCTCAAGCCACATCTACGGGTTATCAGTTAATAGACAGCACGCCAAAAGTTGTAATGAAATTATTAAAAACATCACAAGCCAATTCTTTTATTGCGATAAAAGACACAGTGCAAGGTTCTTTGATTTTAAAAGACAATCAATGGTTTTTTGAATATTATCAAAATGACACATTAATTTCAGAAAAAATTGCCGTTAAATTTTAGGTTATAAAATTTATAAAAGTATAGCAAAGTCTGGAGCAATCTGGACTTTTTTATGCGCTTTAGTAACCATATTTATCTTTCCATCTGTTCTTTAAAAATTCCCTGATGCTGTTTTCTCTAGAATTGTTGCCAGGAATATAAATAGGTGTTTCTTTAAGTGCATCTGGTAAAAATTCTTGATCGGCAAAATTATTGTTGTAATCATGAGCATATTTGTATTCTTCACCATATCCTAACTCTTTCATTAATTTTGTTGGGGCGTTGCGTAAATGAATAGGAACTGGAAGATCTCCTGTTTGTTTCACTAATTGTTGCGCTGTTCCTATGGCTAAGTACGAGGCGTTACTTTTAGGAGAAGTAGCAAGGTAAACCGCACATTGACTCAATAGTATTCTGCTTTCAGGATAACCAATGGTTGTCACTGCTTGAAAAGTATTGTTGGCCATGATAAAAGCTGTTGGATTTGCATTTCCTATATCTTCACTGCTTAGAATGAGCATTCTTCGGGCAATAAATTTTACGTCTTCGCCACCTTCAATCATTCGTGCGAGCCAATATACGGCACCATTAGGATCACTTCCTCGAATCGATTTTATAAAAGCCGAAACTATGTCGTAATGCTGTTCGCCGGTTTTATCATACAAAACCGTATTTTGTTGTACTAAGGAAAAAACCAAATCATTTGTAATTATAATCTCGGCTTCATTAGAGGCATTTACAACGAGTTCAAAAATATTTAATAGCCTACGTCCGTCCCCACCAGAAAGTCTCAAAAGCGCTTCTGTCTCGCTCAAAACAATATTTTTTGTAGACAAATAGCGGTCTGTTTTCATGGCGCGTTCCAGCAAAGACTCTAAATCTTTTTTTGTAAAAGCGTTTAAAATATATACCTGACAACGGGAAAGCAATGCAGGAATAACTTCAAAACTTGGGTTTTCTGTGGTGGCGCCAATTAGTGTTATCCAACCTTTTTCTACGGCGCCCAACAAAGAATCTTGTTGTGATTTACTAAAACGGTGAATCTCATCTATAAAAAGAATAGGATTTTTAGCGGTGAATAAACCACCACTTTGCTTTGCTTTTTCAATCACATCACGAATATCTTTAACGCCTGAATTAATTGCACTCAAAATATAAAAGGGACGTTTCGATTCTTGTGCAATAATTTGTGCCAATGTGGTTTTGCCAGTTCCGGGTGGACCCCAAAAAATTATGGAAGGAATAATTCCTTTAGCGATTTGTTGCGTCAAGGAGCCATTTGGTCCTACGAGATGGGATTGACTGATATAGTCTTCTAATTTTTGTGGTCGTATGCGTTCTGCAAGTGGTGCTTCCATTTTTTCTGTAAATCTAAAACGATGCGTCAGTCCGCTGGCATTAGGGTCTAAAAATTGTAATCCTAAATTAGAAATATGACACCTGTAAAATTACTATTTTTATTTGGAGCTATTTCCAGCTGTACACTATATCTTTTATACCTCGTTAAAATAACGAGATATAAAAGGATGCCTCCCGAGATTTCGGGATCATCTGGGCTATGGAGTAGCAGTAAAAACAGGTTTTCAGTTTAAATATGACAAAATAGCATTAAATTGCTTTTGGTGAAGTTTTTGAACTACAGATTTCACATAAAATATTTCGCTATTCATGGAAAAGCATTTCAAATTTACGAATGCAGTTATTGCGCTCCCTCTTTTTTTTGTTGTATTCCTTTGGTTTATTTTTTGGCTTGAAATTCGATTTGATTTTGATTTTATTGAAAACGGAATTTTGCCAAGAACACTTTCAGGTTTACAAGGAGTCTTTTTTAGTCCGTTTATTCATGCTGATATGGAGCATCTTTATAACAATTCAGTCCCTTTACTTATTTTATTAGCTGCATTGCAATTTTTCTATCCAGATCAAACCGTGAAAGTTATCTTATTTGGGATTTTATTTTCAGGATTGATTACGTGGATTATCGGCAGAAGCAATTACCACATAGGAGCAAGTGGATTAATTTATGTGTTATTCAGTTTTGTTTTTTTTAAAGGCATACAAACAAAATACAATAGACTTGTAGCGCTTTCCTTGGCAGTAATAGTTATCTATGGCGGTATGGTTTGGTATGTTTTTCCAAGTCCAGAGATTACTGGCGAGAAGTCAATTTCTTGGGAAGGACATTTAGGCGGATTGGTAACTGGATTTTTGCTCTCGTTGATTTATAAAGCTCCAGAATACATGAAAGTGCTAAAGTATGATTGGGAACATTCAGATTTTGATTCTTCCGAGGATAAATTCATGCAGCGATTTGATGAGAATGGTAATTTTGTCAATTTACCAAAATTGGAAGAAAATGCAGAATTAGAAGAATTTGTAGCATATTATTCTTCAAATGTAGCAGTTGATTACGAGATTGTTTCAAACGAAAAAAAGGAATCAAAACCGAAGTCTTGATTCCTTTTTTATTTGCTATCTCTTTCCTTTAACGTTGGTGAATACGTTAGGAGGATTAGTTTCTCTGTCTTACAGCTTCGTATAAAAAAGCACCACAAGCTACGGAAACATTCAACGAACCAATTGTTCCAAACATTGGAAGCTTCGCTTTTTCGTCAACAATTTTCAATACAGACGGGTTTACACCTCGATCTTCAGATCCCATGATAATTGCTACAGGTTCGTTTAGAGATAAATCATAAATAGTTTGATCCGTTTTTTCTGTTGCCGCTACTGTTTTTATGCCGCTCGCTTGCAATAGAAAAATAGCATCTTTGATGTGTTCTACTTTACAAATAGGAATGTTGAACACTGCGCCAGCTGATGTTTTCACAGTATCACCATTTACCGGTGCTGATCCTGCCTTTTGAACAATAATACCATTTACACCTGTACATTCTGCCGTTCTTATGATGGCACCAAAATTACGTGCATCAGATATTTGATCTAATATTAAAAACAACGGTTTTTTACCGTTTTCAATAACGGATTCAATTAATGATTCTAAATCAAAAAATGAAATAGGGGATATTGTCGCTACAGCACCTTGATGGTTATTGGGAGTCAATCTGTTTAGTTTTTCAACTGGAACATAAGAAAAGTTTATATTCCCACGCTTCATTACCTTCATTAAGTCTTTCATAAGTTCGCTACTTGCTTCCTTTTGAATATAGACTTTGTCAACAGTAGCTCCAGATTGTATTGCCTCAATAATTGCTCTAATCCCAAATATTTGATGTTCTTTTTCCATGGTGCAAATATATAAAAAAAAACCACCAGCTGCGCTGATGGTTTTTATAGTTAAGATTTTATTACAAATCCCACCAAACTTTGTTACTTAATGATACATATGGTTGCGGAATACCAGGACCTGCTTGAAGTGATGCAGTGTTAACATTAATCTCAATTTGAGGATAAGATAACCTAACTGGAATAGCATTTGTGGTTCTGTTATTTATTGAAGGAGTTAGTGCTGGGAAACCAGTTCTTCTCCAATCAACAAATGATTCGTACGCTCCTTGGTACATTGTAATCCATTTTTGTTCCATAATTCTCTGTAAGGTATTGTTGTATGTTACAAGAGGATTAGCTAAGTAAGTAGTCGCTGATGCTGCTAAACCAAGAGATGTTAAATCTTGAGTAATTGCGTTGTTGTAATTTAATAGAGCGTTAGTTGCGTCAGAAGCTCTGAAATAAATTTCTGCCTTAATGAAATTTACTTCTGCGGCACTTATTAAAATAACTGGTGAATCAGTCGATGCGTATGCTGATCCAGTTCTTGAAAACAAACTTTCACCTGAGTCGTCAGTATCATCGCCTGGAATATTACCTAAAACTTGCCCTGCTAGGGCTCCATTTACTACAGGTTTGAAATACACAGCTATTCTAGGATCTGACAATGATTTCATCTTGTTAACGAGAGTATTGGCAACTGCGTTATCTTTTCTTCCAGATAGTACGTCAAACTGATAGATTGGATTTGAGTTTGAAGCGCTTATTCCAAAAACTAATTTCGCGTCATTAGCACTATTACTAATTAAAGTAGGGTTTGTTTGCAAAAAAGTTAATGCTGCTGTTGGTCTTCTTAAACTTAAGTGGTTTAATAATCTTAACTTAAGAGAGTTTCCAAAGGCAGCCCATTTTGTAGATGACCCTTTGTAAATTACGTCAGCAGCACCAGGATTAGATCCTGCATTTGTAGTTACATTTGCTATTCCATTGTCAACTCGCACCAATAGGTCATTGTAAATATTCTCTTGCTTATCATAAGCAGGAGTCAATATTGATGATAATTGTAAAGCTTCCGAATAAGGAATGTCTCCAAAATTATCAGTTAATACACTAAAGGCGTACACTTGCAACAATTGTGATATTCCTAAATATAGTTTATCATTTGTTGTACTTGTGTTATTTTCGATAGTTTTTAAATCAATTAATACATTGTACATATTAGTCCACAAGCCATCTGTAGCTGAAGGAGTAATGTCATAACGAGCATATTCGTTTGGTTGACCTCTATGTCCAGCATAATACTGTACGATACTTGATGGCATACGTGTAGCTTCGCCTCCAATTATGTACCCTAAATTTACCTCGGAAGAGGTAAGTAATGTGGAATTAGGAACGGCAGTTGGTGCATTAGGATCACTATTTATATCTAATTCACTTGTGCATGACGAGAGTAATAATAAACTTGTAAAAACCCCAACAAAAAGATTTTTAGTATTTATTATTCCATCATAAATTTTTATTTTTTTCATCTTTTTATATTTTTAAAATTGAACTCTTAGATTAAAACCAATTGTTCTAGTTGTAGGAAAAGCAAATCTAGAAACACCTTGAGCATTACCAGTTCCAAAAGAACTTGATTCTGGATCTATGTGAGGTACTTTTGTCCATAAAGCTAAATTGCGACCATATAGACTTACGTCTAATGCTTTGATGCTGCTGTTATTCAATTTAAATGTATATCCAATAGAAGCTTCACGCAATTTGACCCAATTGTTTTCGTAAACGTATTCTTCATTAGGATAAGCACTACCGTACCATACTGCATCGCGTTTAACGACAACATCATTTGGATTTCCGGTGGTTTGGTTAACACCAGGAAAGGTATAATCTTCTTCTCTACTTGCAGTTTTTGCACTTACTCCGTAAAAATCCAATAATTCCTCAGTTCCACTGTAGATAGATCCACCTTGTCTGGTATCAAATTGAGCAGAAATATATAGATTTTTATAAGTGAAAGTATTTGTTAATCCACCCGTCCAGTCTGGTTCAACATATCCTAGATTTAAACCGTCTTCAAAAATAGGGTATCCATCATCATCAGTTAATACTTGTCCATTATCGTTTCTAGCATAACCAGATCCAATAATGCTTCCGTAACGTTCACCTTGTACAGCGTAAATTGCAGGATTTCCTCCAAATCCACCTAAGAATATTTTGTCGATACCTGGGAAAGTTTGGTCAACATTAGATTTTATCTTACTAAAGTTAACATTTATGTCCCATTTGAAATCTTTTGTTTGAATTGGTGTTGCACGTAAAGATAATTCTACACCTCTAGAATTGGTTTTACCACTGTTTATAATGGTTTGTTGAGCGCCAGTAGTTGGAGAAATATCTAATGGAATGATTCCACCTGTGTTTACATTTCTAAAATAAGATGCGTCTAATCCAAGTCTATTTTTAAACATTTTTAATTCAACACCAACTTCATATTCCGTTGTAAATTCTGGTTTTAAATTAGCGTTTGCAATTGTATTATCAACGGTATATCCCGGAAGGCCATTGAACGGGAAAACTATTCCTGTAGTAAAGCCATCTGCAAATTGACCTAACTGAAACGTTTGTTGTGTTAAGTAAACTCCTGCATCACGAGCGGTTTTTGACGCTCCAACACGTAATTTACCATAATTAAACGTGTCGCCTTTAATATTCAATGCTTCAGAGAATATGAACGATGCACTTGCCCCTGGATAAAAGAAACTTCTATTTTGTTGTGGAAGTGTAGAACTCCACTCATTTCTTCCTACAACATCTAAAAATAAATAATTATTATAGTTCAAGGTTAAATTTCCAAAAGCACCTATTAAATTACGTTTACTTGTAGAATTAAATGCAGGGTCAAAGGTTTGGATATTATTAGTGTTTTGAATTCCAGGTAGAACTAACTGAGATCCTGTAATAACAGTTTGTCTAAATGTTCTGGTGTTTATATCCTGGCCTATTAATAAAGTCGCCTCAAATTTATTAGCAAACTTCTTGTTGAATGTTGAAGTTAAGGTTGATGTAATCTCGTTTCTTGATACATCATCAAATGAAAGAAACCCATTTGGAGCACTTCCACTATTTTTATCTCTGAAAATTTTTCTATTGTCAACCAAGTTGTCGTTACCCAATCGATAGTTAAGTTTCATCCATGGAGCTAAGTCGTAAGCTAAATTTACGCCCATTATATATCTTTGACTATCACTAAGTGCGGAGTTTTTATTAACTGTCCAAAATGGGTTGTCAAAAGATCCGCCACGAAAGTTGATTTGGCTTCCGTCTGGTCTTTCATATCCATATCCAGACAAATCCCAAGATACAGGAGCATGGAACAAGGCGAAAATTGGGTTGTTTCCATCTTGACCTGTAAAAGGTAGATCGCCATTAGAAATATTATAGGAGAAATTAACTCCAGCACTAAATTTATCATTAAACTTATAATTCCCGTTAAAACGAGCATTAATTTTATTAAAACCTTGATTTGGTATAATTGACGTTTGTCTAGAATTTCCTAGCGAAACAAACATACTATACTTATCTGAAGAACTAGACAATGATAAATTATTATTATTTGTATATCCAGTATTCAAAAAATCTTTTCTTGGATCAAATACTTTTAATTGGATGGGTTGTGGACCTAATCCTCTTGCTGCACCAGCTCCAGCACTGTTCACTGTTTGTCCTGTTATGCGAGGTCCAAAAGATCGCGATGTTCCCTCTCTGTAAGTTACGCCATTGGTACCTTGAGCAAATTCTGTTTGATAGTCAGGTAACACTAAAGCCTCGTCAGCTGCAAATTGGCTAGTGAATTCGATTACAGGTACTCCACTATTACTTTTCCCAGATTTAGTTGTTATTAAAACCACACCATTAGAACCTCTATTTCCGTAAAGTACCGCTCCAGCAGAGCCTTTTAAAACTGTTACTGATTCTATGTCGTTTGGATTAATATCTGACGCTCTGTTTGGACTTGCAAAACCTGTAACTGTATTACCATTTCCATCATTTGAATTTGAAATGGGAACTCCGTCGATAACGTAAAGAGGCTCATTAGAGTTAGTAAGAGACTTATTCCCACCTCTTATAACTAATCTACTTGCTTGCCCTGGCGCTCCGCCAGAAGCAATTACTTGCACACCAGCAACTTTTCCGCCAAGTGCATTTACAAAATTCTGATTTCCACCTTTTGTTATGTCGTTTTTTCCAACAACAGAAGTAGAATAACCTAAAGCTCGTTCTTGTTTTTTGATTCCCAATGCTGTCACAACAACAACTTCAAGTTCATTAGCTTCGTCTTTAAGCTTTACATTAACAGTAGATGAAGTAGCTGGTACTTCTTGTGTTCTCATCCCAATATAACTAAATATTAAGATTTGATTTGGGCTTGCTTTAATAGTATAGCCTCCATCAAAATTACTTTGTGTCCCAGATTTAGTTCCTTTTACTAATACACTCACACCTGGCATAGGCAATCCTGCATTGTCAGTAACTGTTCCTGAAACGGTTCTTTCTTGCGCAAAAGTTATTTGCGCCATTAGTACTACTAAAAGTACTAAGAATCCATTAAACTTTAGTTTCATCTTTATTATTTTTGATTTGTAAAACAAAATTCATAATAATTTGTTAATATAACTAGTAATAATTTTATTTAATATAAAAATTATAGTTATCACTATGATTTTGTTAAAATAATTTATTTTATGTAAAAAATTGTAATAATTTTTGAAGTATGTAGGTTTTTATTAGTTTTTATGATCAAAGGTGTTTATATATATTAGTCATATTAGCAATCTTTTATGTATTCTTAATTTATAAGTGCAATTTTTTTGTTTGCATTAAACCCTTGCATGTCAATATTGCTTTATGGAAAACATAAAAGTAAGTATATAGAAGTTTTTGTAGCTTGTAAATTTAATATTTACCTTTGTTGTCGATGAAGTATTAAGAATTAGCGCTATTAAAATAGATACTTTAATACAATAGATTATTTTAGTTTGTATTGCATTTTTTTCGAATAGATAGGTTCGGTTGAAATCATTAACACAATAACTCTTTACGTTCGTTTGTGATTATTTTCGAATGTATATGCAATACCCATTTTTCAGACAGAAATCTCAACGATTTAAGATAGGTTTTTAGTTTTATATTCTATTATCTTGGTTAAAATTGGAGATAACTTTTGGCTATTTTAAGAAGCCAAAAAAAGTTATTCCGATTTTATGCCACTTCTTTTTTGTAATAATTATTATAAGGGTTTCCATAATCTAGTGACTGATGAATTCGTCGTTTATTATAAAATTCAAAATAATCTTTGAGTCCTCTATAAAGTCTGATTCCATCAGTATATGCTTGTAAATATACATTCTCGTATTTGACTGTCCTCCATAATCTTTCTATAAAAATGTTGTCAATAACTCTTCCTTTACCGTCCATAGAAATTTTTATTTCATTGTTTAATAGTGCATTGGTGTGAACCTCATTGGTATATTGTCTTCCTTGATCTGTATTGAAAATTTCATGCACACCATACTTTTGTATAGTTTCTTGCAAAATAATGGCACACCAATCGGCACTCATTGTATTGCTTACACATCAGTTCAAAACAAATCCTGTATGCAAATCAATAATCGCAGTTAAATACATAAATCCTTTTGCCATAGGAATATAGGTGATATCTGTTGCCCAAACCTGATTTTTATGGTTAATCTTCAAACCTTTGAGTAAATAAGGGTATTTCTCATGTTCTTTATTACTCACTGTTGTTTTAGGTTCTCTAAAAATGGTTTGCTAATTGATGATTTGCATCAATCGTTTTACCCGTTTGCGATACACTTTAAAACCTAAATCCTTGAGCCAAAACGTCAGTTTCCTGCAGCCATAAAATGGAGTATTAAAATACTGTTGGTCTAATAATTGCATTATTTTTAGGTTCTCTAAACTTTCCTGTTTTGCTTTATAATAAAGACCGCCACGATGAATTTCTAATAATCGACATTGTTTGACAATGCTCAATTTATTTTGGGTATCGACCATTTTCACTCGCCCACAGATCGATACTAACCCAGACTTTTTTTTAAAAAAGTCATTCTCCAAAGTCAGCTGACCTATTCGAGCATAGAGTTTCTCTGTTGGGATTTCATCTTTGGCAACGACCGTTTTTTCAGCAGAAAAAACCGCAGAAAGATTCCGTATAGCTTCGGACTTCCACATTGAAATTTGGTTGTGCAGCAACTCGTATTTTTTTGCTAATACCTCGATGGTATCTTTCTCTTTTAAGGCTTCCAAAACAACTTTGGCTTTGAAGTCTTTTCCGAAGATTCTTCTTGTTTTTGACATATTCGTGCTAATTTAAGGTTTTTATTCCTATCTAAATTAGTCGGGATATATTGTCCGAATTTTGGGGGTCAGCATAGTATTATATTGGATTAATATTTTATTGTTTCAAATCGTACTAAAATTTATATTTGTACGTATTAATATGCTTTAGAGTACTATTGATTTTTAGTCTTGTACTTACATTAATATAGCACAAACAAATTTAGACTTCATTTTATGAATAGAATTGAATAGTTTTCATTTTATAGCTGAGGAGCCTAATTAGTTATTTAGTTTAATAACTTGTATTTTAGATTTACAATATATCTGGAACTTTTATTTGCTGCCCGAATTCCAACAAACGATTTGCTTATTAGCAATATTAGACACAAAAAAAGAGGCTGTCCATTTGGACAGCCTCTTAAAATAATAAACCAGAATATTAATTACGGCACATACCAGAATGGCCCTTGTGTTGTAATTTGAGCTGATGTCAAGATTGGCACATTACCTGAATTTGCATTATACTCAGACAAAGGATAAATCAATCTTTTTGGTCTTGAAGGTTGCAAGTTGAATCCATTAATTGACCCAGGAATTACTGGATATCCAGTTCTTGTGTAATTAATATAATTTTCAACTCCATGAATACCACTTAAGGCAATCCATTTTTGTGTTAAAATTGCACGGATTTTATCCGTTGATGCTGCCCATCCAAAATTTGGAACAGCTTCTATTTCTGTAGCATAAGTCCCTACAGTTGCTCCTAAGTAAGTGAATGATGCTTGAACACCTTCGTTGAACAATGTTTGAGCAACTCCAGTAGTAAGGAATCCTCTTTGTACCGCTTCAGCTTGAAGAAATTTGCTTTCAGAAAGCAACATTAGTACACCAGCTTTCGATGAACCAGCTGCAGTTCTAGCTGCTGTATTAGCTCCTACATAGTTGGTTAATCCTACGCCAAATCTTGAAGTTGGATTTGATTCGTTATTTTGTCCTGGAACTGGTTTTTGTCCCTGATCCGTACCTACGACTTTGCCTAGAGGAACGTTGTTTTTTAGTGGATTTGTAAAAAATCTAAAACGTCTACCGTCTATTACACCTGCTGTAGGTCCTCCTGCTTCTCCGTTTAATACGTCAGCAAAATGCTTTGATGAAGTGAAGAAAGTAAAAGTAGTATTTGTTGTAAGACCTGCTGCGTCTCTTACGAAAGAACCAAAAAATGGGCTTTGTTGTGCATCATTACCAGAAGAGTACCCTGGATTGATTAAAACATCTGCACTAACAAAGTTATTTAAGGATTGTAAAGTTGCATATTTACTGTTCAAATAAGTTACAGTAGCAGCATCAGATAATTTACTTTGTCTCAATAAAATTCTCAATTCAATAGTATTTGCTAATTGCAACCATTTACTCATATCACCACTAAACACCACATCTGTACTTACAGATTCAGCTGTAGCGGATGGATTTTGAATAAGAGCACGAGCTTCTTCCAATTCTTTTACTAATTCTTTGTAAATTACTGCATCATCATCATAAGCTGGAGTAAGGTTTTCTTGTCCTTTAAAAGCTTCAGAATATGGAGAATCTCCGTAAAGGTCGACAATATATTGCATGTAGTGCGCTTTCATTATTTTAGAAATAGCTACATAATTTCCTTGATTAGGCAAATCAGTTTCTATTATTTTTTGAAAGTTACCTACACTTCTGTACAGCCCATCCCATATCGCTGCATAGGTATTGTTGTCAAAATTATAAGAATATTCAACTTGTAAAGGATTGGTAAATTGATAAATGTTACCAGCCCAAGCATTTGTCATTACGCTACCAAGTCTATTCATGTTGATAGCTTGCGTTCTAAAAGCTTGTGCTTGTGCACCTGGTAAAATTAGTCTTGGAGGCAAAGCTGACTCTAGTGGACTATTTACGTTGGTGTTGTCAACTAAGTAATCACTACATGAAGAAAGTGATACAGCTGCTACTGCTAGTATTAAAAATATTTTTTTCATTGTTTGTAATTAAAATGTTAAATTCATGCTTCCACCAAAGGTTCTAGTATTAGGATATTGTCCTGTACCAGAATATCCTTGTCCATTTCCGTTGTTTGCAGTACTATCTGAAGCTTCTGGATCTGTATAGCCTTTATTGCTTTTAGCTAATACAGTAAATGGGTTTCTCGCATTCACTCCGAATCTAAGTGAAGTTAAACCTATTTTTGAAATCAATGTTGTTGGTACTGAATAACTCAAAGCAAGTTCTCTTACTTTAAAAGCAGTTGCATTGATAACATTGTGTTGTCCTGATCTTCTTAATGAATCGTAATAATCAATAATTCCATTTGGTCCATGTCCAGCTGCTGTAAATACAGTAGTATTTGGTGTGTATACACCAGAACCTGGTGTAGTTTCTATTACTGAATTTGGCATAATAAAACCAACTTCTCTATCAAAAGCTGCAGACTCTTCTAAACGCCCTGGCCATGTTAAGTCAGCTTTTGTTCCAGAAATGATTTGGTGACCTGTTCTGTAATCCATAACTGCAGTTAAAGTAAATCCTTTGTATGCAAAAGAGTTAGACAGTCCTAAAATATAATCAGGTGTTGCTTTACCTAAAATGGAGTTAGAAGAAGTTCTTGTTGGAAGTCCAAACTGATTAAGTATTACACTTCCGTTTGCATCTTTTACAAATGTTGTTCCTTTAATCAATGGAAATTCTTGACCTACTTGTGCAAAAATTCCTGCTCCTGCAGTTGCGTCAGAGAAAAGGTTAACTTCTGTTATACCACCTTTTAAAGAATTAATTACAGATTTGTTTGTTGCGTAGCTCGCTCTTAAGTTCCAAGTAAAATCTTCTGTTTTAACAGGTACTAATCCTAAATCTATTTCAAGACCTTTAGTTGTCATATCACCAATGTTTGATTGGAATGCTGCAAGTTGACTTGCAGAAGAGGTATTAGCAAAGGTTATCAAATCTTTTGTATCAGAGATATATGCTGAACCGTCTATTGTGATTCTATTGTTAAAAAGTCCTATGTTTACATTCACCTCTTTGGTTGTTACAAATTCAGGTTTTATGTTTTTATCCGTAGGTCTTTGGTTAATGATATACGATCCAAGTTGTCCGTATGGAAAGCCAGTTGGGAATACTCCTATTTCAGTAAGTGCAAATGGTTGTATTGCAGAGGAGTTACCCACTTTAACAATATTGGCAGCCACTTTTAAGTAAGTTAAAGTTTCACTTTTTAATCCTTCAAATGCTACTGTTGGTATGAAAGATACACCTGCACTTGGAAAGAAAAAATTGTTATTCTCCTTTGGTAAAACTGAACTCCATTCGTTTCTTCCAGTTAAATTCAAAAACAAATAATCTTTATAACCCAAATCAACATTTGCAAAAACTGCTGCTCTGTTTGATTTTAATAATCTGTTATCTAAAGTAGATGGATTAGCTGGACTTTTGACGTTGTTTATTGCATACAAACCAGGAATGTCAAGATTCTGACCACCTTGAGAAGTTGCTCTAAAATAACGATCTTGTGTATTGACACCCGTATTAACTTTAAGATTTAAGTCTTCTGTTAGGTCGTAATCAAAATTCACCAATAAATCGCCGTAATAGGTTCTTAATGAAGATTGACTTGCAAAAAATTCAGATGGTTGGTTTCTATTGGCACCTACACCAGCTAAAGCAGCAGGCTCAGTGTATGCATTGATGTGAGATTGTGCTTCTCTGTTTGTCAATTGCAAGTTCCCTGTGTAGGTTACGTTGATGTTTTTGTTGATTTCATATTTTAATGCAGCGATTGCATTAATAAATGTTCTTCTTGAATCATTGCGATTGTTGTCAATAGTCCAATATGGATTCTTGAAATAGATATTATAATTCCCTTCATTCCCTGAATTTTTGAATAAATCTAAAGGTATGTTTCCAGGTGTTTGAATTAAATCATCAAGTAAATCTGGAGATGTTTCAGCCGATTTTTGGTAGGTGTAGTTTAAGTTACCATCAATGCTAAACTTTCCAACTTTTTTACCTGCTTTGAATAGGAAGCTGTTTCTTTCTAAACGATCTCCGTTAACAACAAACTCAGTATTTACTTTGTTCGCCGAAAGTAAAGCGTAAGAATCTTCACTACCTGCATTGATAGAAAATCCGTTTTGGAATGTAGTTCCAGTTTGATAAAAGTCTTTAACGTTATCTTTTATGAATGAGTATGGTAACTCTAATTCTAATCCGTCAGCTTGCACTAAACCAGTAGGTCTTAAAACGCCATCAAAAGGAAGTCCCCAAGATCCATTTTCGTCAGGATAGTGTACCCCATCCCATCCTTGTCCATATTTGTTTTGTGTTTTTGGCATAAAAGAAACGGTTTCAAAATCAATAGCAGAATTTACATTCACGGTGATTTTTCCTTTTTGTTTTCCTTTTACTGTTGTAACGATAATAACACCGTTAACACCTTGCTCACCATAAAGAGCACCACCCTGCATACCTTTGATCACGTTGATACTTTCGATCAATTCAGGTGGTAATTGTTGTAGCGCTGCAGAGGAAGAGATAGAGTTATCAATTACAACTAAAGCCTCGTTGTTACCGGTTATCGATCTAGTACCTCTAAGAACAATTCTGTTTGTGGCGTTAACACCATTTGTAGATTTGTTGATTTGAAGTCCAGATACTTTACCTACAAGAGATTGTACCACGTTAGGGTTAGCAGCTTGTGTAAGTTCTTTACTAGCTACTACTTGCATAGCTGATGTTAGTGCATTCTTGTTTCTTTTGATACCTAATGCTCCAACGATTACTCCTTCTAGTTGAACTGAGTCGTCCATAAGCTTAACGCTAACATTAGAAGAAGACGCAGCAATTTCTTGGGTTTTCATTCCAAGGTAGCTAAATACCAAAACTTGGCTTGGTGTTGCTTTGATAGAAAATTTTCCATCAAAATCAGTTTGTGTCCCGGATTTAGTTCCTTTTACTAATACGCTCACACCTGGTAAAGGCAATCCTGCATTATCAGAAACAACACCAGAAACAGCTCTTTCTTGCGCGAACGTAATTTGCGCCATTAGTACTACTAAAAGCACTAAGAATCCATTAAACTTTAGTTTCATTTTATAATATTTTGAATTAGTCTCGCAAACCTCTTAATAATTTGTTAACTATCCTAATATATAAATTGATAATTACTGTTTAAATTAAAATTTAACATTATAACTAATATGTACAATTGTGTTATAAAATTCTATTTGTTGTTTTTCTGATTTTCCATTTGCAAGTGCAAACTTCAATAAACCATTTTTAGTTTGTAATCCAAAGCCAAATCCTGCCGCCAAAAGTTTATTGGTATTGTCTGCTTTTTCAAGGTTGGTTCTGTTTTTATAAAAGCAGTAATCTAATATTGAATGAACATATAAAGAAGAGGCTATTATGTATCGGTATTCTGAAAGTATAGATGTTGTGAAGTATGCTCTCAAGCTATTTTCTGTAAAGCCTCTAATACTGTTAAATCCCCCAAAACGATACAGTTCATTGTCTAAGTATCGGTTACTTTGTAGGTAGTAATTTTGGCTTTTTATGTTTATGCTATTCTTTTTGTTTAAATTAAAATTGTGTGTTGCCTCGATGGTAACGAATATTTGATTGCTTTTAGTTCTTTCTGCGGTTTTATTTAATATCTGCCGATTACCTGTTCCAGTAGTAAAGTTTAATACTGTTTTAATTGGAAATGTATTATTATTTGGGTCTAATTTTGT
Organism: Flavobacterium sp. GNP010; assembly: GCF_056428945.1. Lineage (NCBI taxonomy): Bacteria > Pseudomonadati > Bacteroidota > Flavobacteriia > Flavobacteriales > Flavobacteriaceae > Flavobacterium > Flavobacterium sp. GNP010. The sequence goes on from NZ_JBWJVK010000009.1 coordinate 74,914, forward strand.
GTAATTCATACTAGCAGTAACAAATGAATTGTTAAAATCTCCTACGGATGTTTCTATTGCTTTTTGTATGTCACTTGAAGCTGTCTTTTGGTATCCTAAATAGAATCGGAGGTTGTAATTTGCAAAGTAGCTTAAATCAATAGCTGTTTTTGTATTTTGAAAGGTACTGTCTTGTCTAAATAATTGAATTTGAGCTTTTAGTCCTAGCGGTGATTTTAGTATATATGGTAATTCTATATTGGCATTAAAAGTCTTTTGGTCATTTCCGTCGCTTTTCCAATATATTGATAATAGTTCACCAGAACCTAAAATGTTTTCTAGTTTTATGTCAGCATATCCGTTAAGTCTTATTTTATTTGTTTCGTTGTTTGAAAATCCTATAAAACCATCAAAAGTATTGGATTTTCTTTTTTCCAAGTATATGTAAGCTTTTGTGGAGTCTTTTGTGAATAAAATTTCTGGATATTTTACTTGAGTGGTAAATTGAAATTTTTCGAAATCCTGATAGATTTGATTCACCATTTTTTGGTTAAACAAAGTGTTTTTGTATTTTCTATTAATCTGTGATAAATGTCCTTTGGGAAATTTTGCGTTTTGATTTGCATTCTCAAAATTGATTATGATGGTATTGAGTATCCTTTTTTGATCAGACTCAACTCTTAAATCGGCGTAGATTTCGTTTTTCTTTCTTGAAATATTGGTGAGACTTACTTTAGCAAGTGCAAAACCACTTTCTTCCAATCGTTGGATAGTTTGATTTAGAAAAGAATTGATTTCAATATATGCTATTTTTAATGTATCCTTATTTTTAAGTTCTAGAATTTCTTGCAAAATTATATCCGAGTCTACATTTATATGAATAATACTTATTTTAGGTCCTAGTTTTAAATTGGCGACAAAAATGGAATCGTTTTTAGTAGTAAAACCTTGTGTCGTATTGTCGATGTACCCTATATCGGATAGTTTTTGAGAAATTCGGATTAGCTCATCATTAATTGATTTTGTGTTTTGGTGTTTTGTATCGTATTTTAGAGAATCTATAGTTTTTGTTTCAAATGAATCACTTCCTTTTATAATTAAACGAAAACTTTGTGCCGAACAATTAAGGCAAAAAAGCATGATGAATATTAAATTGAAAGAAGGTTTCAAATGAGTTCATATTTTAAATAAATGTAATGCAAATATTTATTTTTTAAGATAAAAATCAAATGATAAAATAATCTTGTTGTAAATTAATTGATTAACGTTTGTAGAGTAAAAAATATTTTCTACATTTGCAACCCCGTAAAAAGCGGGAATTTAATATAATAAGAAATTTTTAGTATTAATTATGCCAACAATTCAACAATTAGTAAGAACAGGAAGAACTCAGATAACTAAGAAGAGTAAATCGGTTGCTTTAGATTCTTGTCCTCAAAGAAGAGGGGTTTGTACGCGTGTTTACACTACAACACCAAAAAAACCAAACTCTGCAATGCGTAAAGTAGCGCGTGTACGTTTGACAAATGGTAATGAAGTGAATGCTTACATCCCTGGTGAAGGACACAATTTACAAGAGCACTCGATAGTATTAGTTAGGGGTGGAAGGGTAAAAGATTTACCAGGAGTTAGATATCACATCGTTCGTGGTGCACTTGATACGTCAGGAGTAGCAGGAAGAACGCAAAGAAGATCTAAGTACGGAGCAAAACGCCCAAAAGAAGTAAAAAAGTAATTTAAAAAGTTATTCTTGTAGAAGCGCGATTCGTCGCATTGATATTGGTATGACATTTTATTAAAAAAAAGACATGAGAAAAAGAGCGGCAAAGAAAAGACCACTTTTACCAGATCCAAGGTTTAATGACCAACTGGTAACACGTTTTGTGAACAACTTAATGTGGGATGGAAAAAAATCGACAGCGTTTAAAGTATTTTATGATGCAATTGACATCATTGAGTCTAAAAAACAAGATGCTGAAAAACCATCATTAGAAATTTGGAAAGATGCATTAACCAATGTTATGCCTCACGTAGAAGTACGTAGTCGTAGAGTAGGTGGAGCTACATTTCAAATTCCAATGCAAATTCGTCCAGATAGAAAGATATCTATGGCGATGAAATGGTTAATTCTTTATTCAAGAAGAAGAAACGAAAAATCTATGGCTCAAAGGTTAGCTTCAGAATGTTTAGCTGCGGCTAAAGAAGAAGGTGCTGCCGTTAAGAAAAGAATGGATACTCACAAAATGGCAGAGGCTAATAAGGCATTCTCTCACTTTAGATTTTAATCCTGTAAGAAATGGCTAGAGAACTTAAATATACAAGAAATATAGGAATTGCTGCTCATATTGATGCTGGTAAAACAACAACAACAGAGCGTATTTTATTCTATACGGGAAAATCACATAAAATTGGTGAAGTGCACGATGGTGCTGCAACAATGGACTGGATGGCACAAGAGCAAGAAAGAGGTATTACAATTACTTCTGCTGCTACAACATGTGAATGGAATTTTCCAACTACGCAAGGTAAAGTGTTGCCTGAAACATTGCCTTACCACTTTAACATTATCGATACTCCGGGTCACGTTGACTTTACAGTTGAAGTAAACCGTTCTTTGCGTGTACTTGATGGTTTGGTATTCTTATTTAGTGCTGTTGATGGTGTTGAGCCTCAATCAGAAACTAACTGGAGATTAGCAGATCAATACAGAGTGCCACGTATTGGATTCGTTAATAAAATGGACAGACAAGGATCTAACTTTTTGATGGTATGTCAACAAGTAAGAGATATGTTGAAATCTAATGCTGTAGCAATCACTTTGCCAATTGGTGAAGAAAATGATTTCAAAGGTGTTGTAGATTTAGTTAGAAATCAAGCTATTGTTTGGGATGAAGAAGGTTTGGGAGCAACTTACGAGATTGTGCCTATTCCAGAAGACATGCTCGATGAAGTGAAAGAATACAGATCGATTCTTATTGAAGCAGTAGCTGATTATGATGAGACTTTGCTTGAAAAATTCATGGAAGATGAAAACTCTATTACAGAGGAAGAAATCAACATTGCATTAAGAGCTGCTGTAATGGATATGGCTATCATTCCTATGATTGCTGGTTCTTCTTTCAAAAACAAAGGAGTTCAATTCATGTTAGATGCTGTATGTAAATATTTGCCATCTCCAATGGATAAAGAAGGTATCGAAGGGATTCATCCTGATGATGCTGAATTATTAGAAGAAGATCAAACTAAAATCTTGCGTAAGCCAGATGTTAAGGAGCCATTCGCTGCTTTAGCATTTAAAATTGCTACTGATCCATTCGTAGGTCGTTTAGCTTTCTTCCGTGCTTATTCAGGACGTTTAGATGCTGGTTCTTATGTTTTGAACACGCGTTCAGGAAACAAAGAAAGAATTTCTCGTATCTACCAAATGCACGCTAACAAACAAAACCCAATTGAGTATATCGAAGCAGGTGATATTGGAGCGGCAGTTGGATTTAAAGATATCAAAACTGGAGATACATTGTGTGATGAAAAACACCCAATTATTCTTGAGTCAATGAAATTCCCTGCGCCAGTAATTGGTATTGCTATTGAGCCTAAAACTAAGGCTGACGTAGATAAAATGGGTATGGCTTTAGCTAAATTAGCTGAAGAAGATCCTACGTTTACTGTTAGAACAGACGAGGCTTCAGGTCAAACTATTATTTCGGGTATGGGTGAGCTTCACTTAGATATCCTAGTAGATAGAATGAAACGTGAATTCAAAGTTGAAGTAAACCAAGGTGAGCCTCAAGTTGAGTACAAAGAAGCTTTTACAAAGTCTGCTCAACACAGAGAAACATACAAGAAACAATCTGGAGGTCGTGGTAAATTCGGTGATATCGTATTTAGACTTGAGCCTGCTGATGAAGTTGACGGTAAAGCTGCTGTAGGTTTGCAATTTGTGAATGCAGTGAAAGGTGGTAACGTTCCTAAAGAATATATTCCATCAGTTGAAAAAGGTTTTAGAGAAGCTATGAAAACGGGTCCTTTAGCAGGATACCAAGTAGATAGTTTGAAAGTAACCTTATTAGACGGATCTTTCCACCCGGTGGATTCTGATGCACTTTCTTTTGAACTTGCGGCAAGAATGGGTTATAGAGAGGTAGCTAAAGCAGCTGGTGCTGTTATATTAGAGCCAATCATGAAAATGGAAGTGATTACACCAGAAGAAAACATGGGAGATATCGTAGGTGATATCAACCGTCGTAGAGGTCAGGTGAATGATATGGGTGATAGAGCTGGTGCTAAAACTATTAAGGCAGATGTGCCATTATCTGAAATGTTTGGATACGTAACTACGTTAAGAACGCTTTCATCAGGTAGAGCAACATCTACTATGGAATTTTCACACTACTCTGAAACGCCTTCTAATATTTCGGAAGCAGTTATCAAAAAAGCAAAAGGAAACGCATAATCTTTAAGAAAATGAGTCAAAAAATCAGAATAAAATTAAAATCTTACGATCACATGTTGGTAGACAAGTCTGCCGAAAAGATTGTAAAAACGGTAAAAAGTACCGGTGCAGTTGTTACAGGACCAATTCCATTACCAACTCATAAAAAACTTTTTACTGTTCTACGTTCTCCGCACGTAAACAAAAAAGCTAGAGAGCAGTTTGAAGTTATGTCATACAAGAGATTGATTGATATCTACTCTTCATCTTCAAAAACTATTGATGCATTAATGAAACTTGAATTGCCAAGTGGAGTTGAAGTTGAAATAAAAGTATAATTTTTTATATTTTATAAAAAAAAGCGAGGCTGTTCTGTCTCGCTTTTTTTATGGGGTTGAATTTTATAAACCACTGCTAATAACTGGTTCTTGATTTTATAATTTAAGGAAGTAGTTTTTGTAATGCCTTAATTTTAGCTCTATCACGGGTATTTGTTGTTTTTTTTGTTTATGATTTTTGGAGTGAAGTATTTTTAAAAAGAAGCTCCTGTAATTTATTTTAAAAGAAACAAAAATCTGTAATCGATCTTTTTGCTTCTTGAATTGTGATTATGAGCGATTTAATTTTTATTAGGGTTTGGTATATTCAATTTTAATCTCTACTTTTGCACTCCCTGTTTGGAAACATCTGTTGTTTTTAAATTGAAGGGAATTTTAGTAATTAATAATTAATATTTATGTCTGGGTTAATTGGTAGAAAAATCGGCATGACTAGCATTTTCGACGAGAACGGGAAGAATATTCCTTGTACAGTAATCGAAGCTGGTCCATGCGTTGTTACCCAAGTCAGAACCAAAGGTGTTGACGGGTACGAAGCGTTGCAACTAGGTTTCGATGACAAAAACGAGAAACATTCCACTAAAGCGGCGTTAGGTCACTTTAAAAAAGCGGGAACTGTAGCTAAGAAAAAAGTCGTTGAATTCCAAGATTTCGCAACAGAGCAAAAATTAGGAGATCTTATTGATGTTTCTATTTTTTCTGAAGGAGAATTTGTAGATGTACAAGGTGTATCTAAAGGTAAAGGTTTTCAAGGGGTTGTAAAACGTCACGGTTTTGGTGGTGTTGGTCAAGCAACTCATGGTCAACACAACCGTTTAAGAGCGCCAGGTTCTGTAGGAGCTTCATCTTATCCATCTAGAGTATTCAAAGGGATGCGTATGGCTGGAAGAATGGGAGGAGACAATGTAAAAGTTCAAAACCTTAGAGTTTTAAAAGTAGTTGCTGATAAGAACCTACTTGTTATTAAAGGATGTGTTCCTGGGCATAACAACTCTTATGTAATCATTCAGAAGTAATGGAAGCAAAAGTATTAGATTTCAACGGAAAAGATACTGGAAGAAAAGTTCAACTTTCTGATTCAGTATTTGGTATAGAACCAAACAATCACGCAGTATATCTTGATGTAAAGCAATATCTTGCTAATCAACGTCAAGGAACGCACAAAGCTAAAGAAAGAGCTGAAGTTGCTGGATCTACTCGTAAGATTAAAAAACAAAAAGGGACTGGTACAGCTCGTGCGGGTAGTGCAAAGAATCCATTGTTTAAAGGTGGTGGAACAGTTTTCGGACCAAGACCAAGAAGTTATTCATTCAAATTGAATAAAAGCTTGAAACGTTTGGCTAGAAAGTCTGCTTTCTCAATTAAAGCAAAAGAGTCGAATATTATCGTTCTTGAAGACTTTAATTTTGAAACTCCAAACACTAAAAATTTCATCAACGTTTTGAAAGCTTTAGAGTTAGAGAATAAAAAATCCCTGTTTGTGTTGGGTGATGTAAATAAAAATGTATATTTGTCGTCACGCAATTTAAAAGGCTCTAGCGTAGTAAGTAGCTTAGAATTAAGTACTTACGCTATATTAAACGCTAATAACTTAGTGCTTTTAGAGAGTTCTTTGGAGATAATTGAAGAAAATTTAAGTAAATAATAGGATATGAGCATCATAATTAAGCCTATAGTAACAGAAAAAGTAACCAAAGAAAGTGAAGTTTTAAACCGCTTCGGATTCGTTGTTGACAAAAAAGCAAATAAAGTGCAAATTAAGAAAGCTGTTGAAGCTGCTTATGGTGTAACTATTTTGAGTGTTAACACGATGAACGTAAGACCGGATAGAACTACAAAATACACTAAAAGTGGTTTGATCAGTGGAAAGACTAATGCAATTAAAAAAGCAATTGTTCAAGTACAAGAAGGAGAAACAATTGATTTTTACAACAATATCTAAGATAAAATGTCAGTAAGAAAATTAAAACCTATTACCCCAGGTCAGCGATTTAGAGTTGTGAATGGTTATGACGCCATTACAACTGATAAGCCGGAACGCTCTTTGATAGCGCCGATAAAAAACTCTGGTGGTAGAAATAGTCAAGGAAAGATGACCATGCGTTATACGGGTGGTGGTCACAAGCAGAGATATCGTATCATTGATTTTAAACGTACAAAAGAAGGAATTCCAGCTACGGTTAAGTCAATTGAATATGATCCAAATCGTACTGCTTTTATTGCATTGTTAGCTTATGCTGATGGTGAGAAAACGTATGTTATTGCTCAAAACGGATTGAAAGTTGGTCAGAAATTAGTTTCTGGTCCAGAATCTCAACCTGAAATTGGTAATACTTTACCTTTAAGTAGAGTTCCACTAGGAACTGTAATTTCTTGTATCGAATTGAGACCAGGACAAGGAGCTGTAATCGCTCGTTCTGCTGGAACATTTGCTCAATTAATGGCAAGAGATGGAAAATATGCTACAATTAAAATGCCTTCTGGGGAAACAAGATTGATCTTGTTGACTTGTTCGGCTACAATTGGAGCGGTTTCTAATTCAGACCACCAATTAGTTGTATCAGGGAAAGCTGGTAGAACAAGATGGTTAGGAAGAAGACCTAGAACAAGACCTGTTGCAATGAACCCTGTCGATCACCCAATGGGTGGTGGTGAAGGACGTTCTTCTGGTGGACATCCACGTTCAAGAAATGGAATACCAGCTAAAGGTTATAGAACTCGTTCTAAGAAAAACCCGAGTAACAAGTATATCGTAGAACGTAGAAAGAAATAATAAGATATGGCACGTTCATTAAAAAAAGGACCTTTTGTTCATTATAAGTTAGACAAGAAAGTTCAAGAAAACATCGCAGGCGGAAATAAAGGAGTTGTTAAGACATGGTCTAGAGCTTCTATGATTACTCCAGACTTTGTTGGACAAACTATCGCAGTTCATAACGGTCGTCAATTTGTACCAGTTTACGTAACAGAAAACATGGTAGGTCACAAATTAGGAGAATTTTCACCAACTAGATCTTTTAGAGGTCATGCTGGAGCAAAAAATAAAGGTAAAAAATAAGAAGCAATGGGAGTTCGTAAAAGAGAAACAGCAGATGCAAGAAAAGAGGCTAATAAGTCTTTGGCCTTCGCAAAGTTAAATAACTGCCCTACTTCACCTAGAAAAATGCGCTTAGTAGCAGATCTAGTAAGAGGTCAGAAGGTAGAAAGAGCATTAAACATCTTAAGATTTAGTTCTAAAGAGGCTTCACGAAAATTAGAGAAATTGGTTTTATCTGTTATTGCCAACTGGCAAGCAAAAAACCCAGATGCTAATATGGAAGAGGCTGGTTTATTTGTTAAAACGATTACAGTTGATGGTGGAATGATGTTGAAAAGACTTCGTCCAGCTCCACAAGGTCGTGCACACAGAATAAGAAAACGTTCTAATCACGTAACAATCGTGCTTGGGGCTATCAATAACACACAAAGCAATTCTTAAGCAGTATGGGACAAAAGACAAATCCAATTGGAAACAGACTTGGTATCATCAGAGGATGGGACTCAAACTGGTATGGTGGAAATGATTACGGTGATAAACTTGCCGAAGATCACAAAATCAGAAAGTATATCCATGCTCGTTTATCAAAAGCTAGTGTATCTAAAGTAATTATTGAGAGAACTTTAAAACTTGTAACCGTTACTATCACTACTGCTAGACCTGGTATTATTATTGGGAAAGGTGGACAAGAGGTAGACAAGTTGAAAGAAGAACTTAAAAAAGTTACTGACAAAGAGGTTCAAATCAACATTTTTGAAATTAAAAGACCTGAACTTGACGCGTATCTAGTTGCTACAAGCATCTGTCGTCAAATCGAAAGCAGAATTTCTTACAGACGTGCAATCAAAATGGCAATTGCTGCTTCTATGCGTATGAACGCTGAAGGTATCAAAGTTTTGATTTCTGGTCGTTTGAATGGTGCTGAGATGGCTCGTTCAGAGGGTTTCAAAGAAGGTAGAATTCCTCTATCAACTTTCAGAGCTGATATTGATTATGCTTTGGCTGAAGCTCATACTACTTATGGTAGAATGGGTATCAAAGTATGGATCATGAAAGGTGAAGTTTATGGAAAGAGAGATCTTTCTCCGCTTGCTGGAATGGACAAAAAACAATCTGGTACTGGTGGTAAAGGTGGTGATTCTCCAAGAGGAGATAGAAAACCTTTTAATAAAGGTGGTAAACCAGACGCTCGTAAACGAAAGTAAATTTTTAAACTAAAGTAAAATGTTACAGCCTAAAAGAACAAAATACCGTAAGGTACAAAAAGGTAAAATGAAAGGGAATTCTCAAAGAGGACATGAGCTTTCTAATGGAATGTTTGGTATTAAATCTGTACATGAAGATGGAATGTTCTTAACTTCTCGTCAAATCGAAGCTGCACGTATTGCTGCAACTCGTTTTATGAAAAGAGAGGGACAATTATGGATCAAAATATTTCCAGACAAACCGATCACCAAGAAACCTCTTGAGGTACGTATGGGTAAAGGTAAAGGTGCAGTTGAGTATTGGGCTGCCGTTGTTAAACCCGGAAGAATTATGTTTGAAGTTGGAGGAGTACCTTTGTCAGTTGCAAAAGAGGCGTTACGTCTTGCGGCTCAAAAGCTTCCAGTAAAAACTAAATTTGTCGTTGCTAGAGATTTCGAAGCATAATTTATAGTACATTATGAAACAATCAGAAATAAAAGATCTTTCTGCAGCGGAGTTGCAAGAAAAACTTAGCCAGACTAAGAAGGCATATGCCGACCTAAAAATGGCTCACGCTATTTCTCCAATTGAGAACCCACTTCAAATTAGAAGTGTAAGAAGAACAGTTGCAAGATTAGCTACGGAACTTACTAAAAGAGAGTTGCAATAATTGTAATCTGCTGAAAGATGGAAGAAAAAAGAAATTTAAGAAAAGAAAGAGTTGGTGTTGTGACTTCAGACAAGATGGATAAATCTATCGTAGTTGCTGAAGTGCGTAAAGTAAAACACCCATTATACGGTAAGTTCGTGTTGAAAACTAAAAAGTATCATGCACACGACGAAATGAACGACTGTAACATTGGAGATACTGTAAGGATTAGCGAAACGCGTCCTTTGAGTAAAACAAAATGTTGGAGGTTAGTTGAAATCTTAGAAAGAGCTAAATAATTATGGTACAACAAGAATCAAGACTAAAAGTAGCAGATAACACTGGAGCAAAGGAAGTTTTAACTATCCGTGTTTTAGGAGGTACCAAAAGAAGGTATGCCTCTGTTGGAGACAAGATTGTAGTTTCTATCAAAGATACAGCACCTAACGGAAGCGTTAAAAAAGGAGCTGTTTCAACTGCAGTTGTTGTACGTACCAAAAAAGAAGTAAGAAGAGCCGATGGTTCATACATTAGATTTGATGACAACGCATGTGTGTTATTAAATGCTGCTGGTGAAATGAGAGGAACTCGTGTTTTTGGTCCGGTAGCAAGAGAACTTCGTGAAAAACAATTCATGAAAATTGTATCATTAGCACCAGAAGTGCTTTAATTCGTTTTAAGATGATAAAGCTAAAAATAAAATCAGGTGACACCGTAAGAGTAATTGCTGGGGACCATAAAGGTGCTGAAGGTAAAGTTTTACGTGTGTACAAAGAGAAAAACAAAGCGATTGTTGAAGGTGTAAACATGGTTTCAAAACATACGAAACCAAGTGCAAAAAGCCCTCAAGGTGGTATTGTAAAGAAAGAAGCTTCTATACAAATATCTAACATTTCTTTAATTGATCCTAAAACTAAGGAAACAACTAGAGTAGGAATTAGAGTAGAAGGAGATAAGAAAGTAAGATTTTCAAAAAAATCTAATCAAGTACTATAGTAATGGCGTATATACCTAGACTAAAAGAAGAATATAAGAGCAGAGTAATTGCTGCTCTTAAAGAAGAATTCGGATACGTAAACGTAATGCAAGTTCCAAAATTGGAAAAAATCGTTTTAAGTAAAGGAGTTGGTGCAGCTGTATCTGATAAGAAACTAATCGACTATGCAGTTGAAGAGTTAACAAAGATCACTGGACAGAAAGCAGTATCTACTATTTCAAAGAAAGACGTTGCGTCATTCAAATTGAGAAAAGGAATGCCTATTGGAGCAAAAGTTACTTTGCGTGGAGAAAGAATGTATGAGTTTTTAGATAGACTTATTACTTCTGCTTTACCACGTGTTAGAGATTTTAGCGGAATTAAAGCTACTGGTTTTGATGGAAGAGGAAATTATAATCTTGGTGTTTTGGAGCAAATCATTTTCCCGGAAATTGATATTGACAAAGTAAACAAAATATCAGGAATGGATATTTCATTTGTAACTTCTGCAAAAACAGATAAAGAAGCAAAATCATTATTGGCTGAATTAGGTTTACCTTTTAAAAAGAATTAAGATATGGCTAAAGAATCAATGAAAGCCCGTGAGGTTAAGAGAGAAAAAACGGTAGCAAAGTTTGCTGAGAAAAGAAAAGCTTTGTTAGAAGCTGGAGATTTCGTAGGTTTGCAAAAATTACCGAAAAACGCTTCGCCTGTTCGTTTGCACAATCGTTGTAAATTAACTGGTAGACCTAGAGGATATATGCGTCAATTTGGTATTTCACGTGTTACATTTCGTGAGATGGCTAATAACGGATTAATCCCAGGTGTTAAAAAAGCATCTTGGTAGACGTAATTGATTTACGTTAACAAAACATTTTTATAAATTGGTTAAAGGTTCATAGGATGAGTATCCTATGAAAACCATAACCGCAAATTAATGCACATGTATACAGATCCTATTGCAGATTATTTGACAAGAGTTCGTAACGCTGTGGCTGCAAACCACAAAGTTGTTGAAATTCCTGCATCTAATCTAAAAAAAGAAATAACCAAGATCCTATTCGATCAAGGTTACATCTTGAGTTACAAATTTGAAGACAACGCTGTACAGGGTTCAATCAAGATTGCTTTGAAGTATGATAAAGATACTAAAGAGTCTGTAATTAAAGATATCCAAAGAATTAGTAAACCGGGTTTACGTAAGTATTCAGGTTCTTCATCAATCCCTAGAATTCTTAACGGATTGGGAATTGCTATTGTTTCCACATCAAAAGGTTTGATGACAGGAAAAAAAGCCAGACAGTTAAATGTTGGTGGTGAAGTAATTTGCTACGTTTACTAATCATTAAAATAGTAGAAGATGTCAAGAATAGGTAAAAATCCGGTTGTAATCCCTGCTGGTGTAACTGTTGAAGTTGCAAATGGTATTATTACAGTTAAAGGAAAGAATGGTCAGCTTACACAGGAGTTCTCGGACGTTACTGTAACAGTTGAAGATGGTCAAGTTCAAGTTGAAAGATCGTCTGATCATAAAGATCAAAGAGCAAAGCATGGTTTATACAGATCTTTAATCAATAATATGATTATCGGTGTAAACGAAGGTTTTACAAAATCTTTAGAGTTAGTTGGAGTTGGTTATAGAGCTTCCAATCAAGGACAAAAATTAGATTTGGCACTTGGTTTTTCACATAATATTGTATTAGACATTGCTCCAGAAGTGACGTTAGAGACGATTTCTGAAAAGGGGAAAAACCCAATTGTGAAATTAACATCATTTGACAAACAACTTTTAGGTCAAGTTGCTGCGAAAATCAGAGGTTTCCGTAAGCCTGAACCGTACAAAGGAAAAGGTGTTAAATTTGTAGGTGAAGTATTAAGAAGAAAAGCAGGTAAATCAGCTTAAAAAATAAGATTATGTCATTAACAAAACCTGAAAGAAGACAACGTATTAGATTCAGAATTAGAAAAACAATTAGTGGTACTGCTACTAATCCACGTCTATCTGTATTTAGAAGTAACAAAGAAATTTATGCTCAACTTATTGATGATGTAAATGGAGTTACTTTGTTGGCGGCTTCTTCAAGAGAAAAAGAAATAGGTAACGGTACGAATATTGAAGTTGCTACAGCGGTTGGAAAACTAGTTGCTGAAAAAGCTTTAAAAGCTGGGATAGACGTAGTAACTTTCGATAGAGGAGGTTATTTATATCACGGACGTATTAAATCATTAGCGGAAGGCGCAAGAGCGGCTGGACTTAAATTCTAATATAGTATGTCTAATAGTAAATACAAGAATGTAGAGTTAGTAAAACCAAGTGGTCTTGAATTAAAAGATCGTTTGGTAAGTGTTAATCGTGTTACTAAGGTTACAAAGGGTGGTAGAGCTTTCGGTTTTTCTGCTATTGTAGTTGTAGGTGATGAAAATGGAGTGGTTGGACACGGATTAGGAAAATCTAAAGATGTTTCTGAAGCAATTGCGAAAGCAGTAGAAGATGCTAAGAAAAATTTAGTTAAAATTCCTTTGAATGGTCAATCAGTTCCTCACGAACAAAAAGGTAAATTTGGTGGTGCACGTGTATTCTTAATTCCTGCCTCTCATGGTACAGGGGTTATTGCTGGTGGAGCTGTTCGTTCAGTTCTGGAGTCAGTAGGAATTCATGATGTATTGTCTAAATCTCAAGGATCTTCAAATCCTCACAACGTAGTGAAAGCAACTTTTGATGCTTTATTACAAATGAGAAGCGCTTATACTGTTGCAAAACAAAGAGGTGTTTCTTTAGAAAAAGTTTTTAAAGGTTAATTCAAGGAAATTATGGCTAAATTATTAGTAAAACAAGTTAGAAGCAAAATCAACTGTCCTCTTACTCAAAAGAGAGGATTAGAAGCTTTAGGTCTACGTAAAATGGGACAAGTTGTAGAGCATGATTCAAACCCTACAATCCTTGGGATGATAAATAAAGTTAAACACTTAGTTTCTGTTGAAGAAACTAAATAACAAATACTGTTATGAATTTAAGTAACTTACAACCTGCTGAAGGTTCTACACACAATCAAAATAAAAGATTAGGTAGAGGAGAAGGTTCTGGAAAAGGTGGTACTTCTGCAAGAGGTCACAAAGGAGCAAAATCTCGTTCTGGTTATTCTAAAAAGATTGGTTTTGAAGGAGGGCAAATGCCACTTCAAAGACGTGTACCCAAGTTTGGTTTCACAAACATCAATCGTAAAGATTACGAAGGTGTCAATCTTGATACACTGCAACTTTTGGTTGATAATGGTGTTATTAAAGATACTGTTGATATGACAGTTTATGTTGCTAATCGTTTGGCTACTAAAAATGAAATCGTTAAGATTTTAGGTAGAGGTGAATTGACAGCAAAATTAAAAGTAACCGCTCACAAATTTACTGCTACTGCAAAAGCTGCTATTGAAGCTGCTGGTGGAGAAGCTGTAATAATGTAATTTTTCAATTAATATGAAGAAATTTATTGAATCAATAAGCAATGTTTGGAAAATTGAGGAATTAAAAAATAGAATCCTGATTACATTGGGATTACTATTAGTGTATCGTTTTGGTGCACAAGTTACTCTTCCAGGTATTGATGCTACACAGTTAGGTAATTTAGCTGGGCAAACTAAAGAAGGAATTGGTTCAATTCTTGACATGTTTACTGGAGGTGCATTCTCTCAAGCTTCTGTTTTTGCTTTGGGAATTATGCCTTATATTTCGGCCTCTATTGTTGTTCAGTTAATGGGAATTGCTATTCCTTATTTGCAAAAACTACAAAGTGATGGGGAAAGCGGTAGAAAAAAGATTAATCAAATTACGCGTTGGTTGACAATTGGAATTACTTTAGTTCAAGGCCCAACTTACATCTATAATTTATATAGAACGTTACCTAGTAATGCATTTTTATTGGGTTTCAATTCATTTGAATTCTTATTTTCATCGGTAGTTATTCTGGTTACAGGTACTATTTTTGCTATGTGGCTTGGAGAAAAGATTACAGATAAAGGAATTGGGAATGGTATTTCTTTGTTAATCATGGTTGGGATTTTAGCTAGATTACCTCAAGCTTTTATTCAAGAGTTTACAACAAGAGTTACCAATAATAATGGTGGTCCGATGTTGTTGGTTATTGAAATTATCATTTGGTTATTAGTTATCATTTGTTGTGTACTATTGGTTATGGCGATCAGGAAAATTCCTGTTCAATATGCGCGTCGTACAACGTCAGGTGATTTTGAACAAGACATGCTGGGTGGAAACAGACAATGGATTCCTTTGAAGCTTAACGCTTCTGGAGTTATGCCGATCATTTTTGCGCAAGCAATTATGTTTATTCCAGCTGCCTTAGCAGGTTTATCTAAATCAGATACATCGCAATCAATTGTTGGTGCGTTTAGTAATATGTTCGGGTTTTGGTATAATTTTGTATTTGCAACTTTAATAATTGTATTTACTTTCTTTTATACTGCAATTACGGTTCCTACTAATAAAATGTCTGATGATTTAAAGAGAAGCGGTGGTTTTATTCCAGGCATCAGGCCAGGGGTTGAAACTTCAGATTATCTTGATAAAGTGATGTCATTGATAACCTTTCCAGGATCTTTATTTCTTGCTTTAATAGCTGTGTTCCCAGCAATTGTTGTAAGTCTTATGGATGTTCAACAATCTTGGGCAATGTTTTTTGGAGGTACTTCATTAATAATTATGGTTGGTGTTGCCATAGACACAATGCAGCAAATAAATTCATACTTGTTGAATAAGCATTATGATGGTTTGATGAAAAGTGGTAAAAATAGAAAAGCAGTAGCTTAATTTATGGCAAAACAATCAGCAATAGAACAAGACGGATCCATCATCGAAGCATTATCAAATGCGATGTTCCGTGTAGAGTTAGAGAATGGACATATTGTGATCGCACATATTTCTGGAAAAATGCGTATGCATTATATCAAGTTATTACCTGGTGATAAAGTGAAACTAGAAATGAGCCCTTACGATTTGTCAAAAGCAAGAATTACTTATAGATATTAAAGGATATTCAAAATGAAAGTTAGAGCTTCAGTAAAAAAGAGAAGTCCCGAGTGCAAAATTGTGCGAAGAAAAGGGAGATTGTACGTAATAAACAAAAAGAATCCTAGATTTAAACAAAGACAAGGATAATTATGGCAAGAATAGCAGGGGTAGATATCCCAAAAAATAAGAGAGGTGTTATTGCACTTACCTATATCTTCGGATTAGGAAAAAGTAGAGCTGTTGAGATTTTAGAAAAAGCTCAAGTTAGCCAAGATAAAAAAGTTCAAGATTGGAATGATGACGAGATCGGAGCAATTCGTGAAGCGGTATCTACTTTTAAAATTGAAGGAGAATTACGTTCTGAAGTTTCTTTAAACATCAAACGTTTAATGGATATTGGTTGTTATAGAGGTATTCGTCATAGAACTGGTCTTCCTTTAAGAGGACAAAGAACTAAGAACAACTCTAGAACTAGAAAAGGTAAAAGAAAAACTGTTGCAAACAAGAAAAAAGCAACTAAATAATAAGTAATATGGCTAAAGCAACTGCAAAAAAACGTAAAGTTATCGTTGAATCAACGGGAGAAGCTCATATTTCTGCTACTTTTAACAATATCATCATTTCTTTAACTAATAAAAAAGGTGAAGTTATTTCTTGGTCTTCAGCTGGAAAAATGGGTTTTAGAGGTTCTAAAAAGAACACTCCATATGCAGCCCAAATGGCAGCAGAAGATTGTAGTAAAGTAGCTCTTGAAGCTGGATTGAAAAAAGTAAAAGTGTATGTAAAAGGACCAGGAAACGGACGTGAATCTGCTATTCGTTCCTTACATAATGGTGGAATTGAAGTTACAGAAATTATTGATGTTACTCCAATGCCTCACAACGGATGTCGTCCTCCTAAAAGACGTAGAGTTTAATACTCAAAAAAAAATATAGTATAACCAAGATTGAATATCGATTATTGAAGGATCAGACCTGAATTCATAATCTCAATCTTAAACAATTTAAAATGGCAAGATATACTGGTCCTAGTACAAGAATCGCTCGTAAATTTGGCGAGGCGATTTTCGGAGACGATAAAGCTTTCGAAAAAAGAAATTACCCTCCTGGGCAACACGGGATGGCTAAAAAAAGGGGAAAAAAATCTGAGTTTGCTATTCAGTTAATGGAAAAGCAAAAAGCTAAATATTCTTACGGAATTTTAGAAAAACAATTCAGAGGGTTGTTCAAAAAAGCATCAGCTACGAAAGGTGTTACTGGTGAGGTTTTATTACAGTTGTGTGAAGCTAGATTAGATAATGTTGTTTTTAGAATGGGTATCGCTCCTTCTAGAAGAGGTGCACGTCAGATCGTTTCTCACAGACACGTCACAGTTAACGGTGAAGTAGTTAATATTCCTTCTTACCACCTTAGACCTGGTGACAAAGTTGCAGTTCGTGAAAAATCTAAGTCATTAGAAGCTATCGAACGTTCTTTATCTAATTCAAGTCATGTTTATGAATGGATTACTTGGAATAATGATATCAAAGAAGGAACATTCGTTTCTGTACCTGCGAGACTTCAAATTCCAGAAAACATTAAAGAACAATTAATCGTAGAGTTGTACAACAAATAATAATTGACTTAGTCGAAATTTATGGCAATATTTAATTTTCAGAAGCCCGATAAAGTTATCATGATCGATTCAACCGATTTTGAAGGTAAGTTTGAATTCAGACCTTTAGAACCTGGTTACGGATTGACCGTTGGTAATGCACTTAGAAGAGTTTTGCTTTCAGCATTAGAAGGTTATGCAATAACATCTGTTCGCATTGAAGGTGTAGATCATGAGTTTTCTACTATTTCAGGAGTTGTTGAAGACGTTACTGAAATTATCCTTAATCTTAAACAGGTGCGTTTTAAACGTCAAATTGAAGATATCGATAATGAATCAGTAACTATATCTGTTTCAGGTAAAGACCAATTAACAGCTGGTGATTTTCAAAAGTTTATTTCAGGTTTCCAAGTTTTGAATCCAGAACTAGTTATCTGTAATCTTGACAGTAAAATCAAACTTAATTTTGATTTAACTATCGAAAAAGGTAGAGGATACGTTCCTGCTGAAGAGAACAAAAAACAAAACGCTGCAATTGGAACTATTTTTACTGATTCTATTTTTACTCCAGTAAAAAATGTAAAATATGCTATTGAAAACTTCCGTGTAGAGCAAAAAACAGATTATGAAAAATTAGTTTTTGAAATCAAAACTGATGGTTCGATCAATCCAAAAGATGCCCTTACTGAAGCTGCAAAAGTTTTAATTCACCATTTCATGTTGTTTTCTGATGAAAGAATTACACTCGAGGCTGACGAAATCGCACAAACGGAATCGTATGATGAAGAGTCATTACACATGAGACAGTTGCTTAAAACTAAGCTAGTTGATATGGATCTTTCTGTAAGAGCATTAAATTGTTTGAAGGCGGCTGAAGTTGATACACTTGGTGATTTAGTATCTTTTAATAAAAATGATTTAATGAAATTCCGAAATTTCGGTAAAAAATCTTTAACTGAGCTTGATGAACTTGTTGCAGTTAAAAATTTGAACTTCGGTATGGATTTAGCAAAATACAAACTAGATAAAGAATAAATTACTTCATATTTTGATCTCCAGAGTGGATAGTATCAAGATGAAAGTATAAAAAAACACGTCATGAGACACGGAAAAAAATTCAATCACCTTAGCAGACAAACTGCACATAGAAAATCTATGTTAGCTAATATGGCTTGTTCTCTTATTGAGCACAAACGTATTAATACTACAGTTGCTAAGGCGAAAGCGCTTAAACAATTTGTTGAGCCTTTAATTACAAAATCTAAAGCTGATACTACACACAATCGTCGTATCGTTTTTGCTTACTTGCGTAGTAAATATGCTGTTACTGATTTATTCAGAGATGTTGCTGCAAAAGTAGGAGATCGTCCAGGTGGATACACACGTATCATTAAAGTTGGAAATCGTTTAGGAGATAATGCTGATATGGCAATGATCGAATTAGTAGATTTCAATGAACTTTACAATGGAGGTAAAAAAGAAGTGAAAAAAGCTAAAAGCCGTCGTGGTGGTAAAGCTAAAAAAGCTGACGAAGCTACTGAAGCTCCTGTTGCTGAAACAGAATCTACTACTGAGTCTGCTGAGTAATTATGAAAATAATCATTCAATAAAAATCAAGGATAAGCTATTTATAGTTTATCCTTTTTTTTTATCCTTATATATTTAATTTTTTAAAAGAGGTACTTAAAGTTTTTTTTTAAAGGAATCAAGTTTTTAACACCTTTGAATTTTAGTTCACTACGAAAACACAACACTAATGAAATACACTACACGACATTCTGCTATTCTTTTACTAAGTGATGGAACCATTTTTCATGGAAAATCAATCGGGATTAGTGGAACTTCTTTTGGAGAAGTTTGTTTTAATACTGGTATGACTGGATATCAAGAGATTTTTACCGATCCTTCTTATTACGGACAGTTAATGGTTACTACTAATGCACATATTGGTAACTACGGTGTTAATGAAAATGAAGTTGAATCAGATTCTATTAAGATATCAGGTTTAATTTGCAAAAATTTTAGTTTTAATTATTCTCGCCCTGATGCTTCAGAAAGTTTAGAAGTTTACTTTAAAAAACAAAATCTAATTTGTATTTCCGATGTTGATACTAGAGCTCTAGTAAATTATATAAGAGATAATGGTGCAATGAATGCTGTAATATGTACAGATGGAACTTCTGTTGATGATCTTAAGTTAGCCTTATCGAAAGTTCCTGACATGAAAGGTCTTGAACTGGCTTCTAAAGTATCTTCTAAGATTCCATATTTTTATGGCGATGAAAATTCAAAATATAAAATCGCAGCTTTAGACTTGGGGATTAAAAAAAATATACTTCGTAATTTAGCTAAAAGGGACTGTTATATTAAGGTTTTTCCTTATGATGCTACTTTTGAAGATTTACAAGCGTTTAATCCTGATGGTTATTTCTTATCTAATGGACCTGGTGATCCTGAGCCGCTTTTGGGTGCAATTCAAGTTGCAAAGGAAATATTGGCCAACAATAAGCCATTATTTGGAATTTGTCTTGGTCATCAAGTAATTGGTTTGGCCAACGGTATTTCAACTTACAAAATGTTTAATGGGCACAGAGGGATTAATCATCCTGTAAAAAATTTACTGACGGGAACAGGGGAAGTTACTTCTCAAAATCACGGTTTTGCTGTTAACAAAGAAGAATTGGATAATCATCCTGATTTAGAAATTACACATCTTCATCTCAATGATGGAACGGTTGCTGGAATGCGCATGAAAAACAAGAATTGTTTCTCGGTACAATTCCATCCAGAAGCAAGTCCGGGACCCCATGATTCATCGTATTTGTTTGATCAATTTATTGAGAATATGAAAGGTTAATATTTTATAATTTATAGATAGAAAAGAGGTTGACTTGAATTTGAGTCGATCTCTTTTTTTTATATTTTTTTATTTATAAGTTTTTTCTGTCATTGAACTCTTTTCTTTTTGTATGAATTAGAATTAGATAGTTAAATTCAATTGAATTATTTTTTTTATTGTGTGGTGACTTTATTTGTTTCTATTGGTAGTTTTTAATTATTTCTTTCGGTTTTGTTTTTTAATTCAGAAGCATATTTTTTTTAATTAACTTAAAAAGTATTTAAATATTTGTTTGTAGACTAATTATAACGTTTTCGTTAATAACATTCATTATTTTCATAATATGATTCCAAAAGTTAGAATATATTTGTATTTGTAAAATATTTTAAAATTTAGTATATGAGTATTATTATCAAAATTCACGCAAGACAAATTTTTGATTCAAGAGGAAATCCTACTATTGAAGTAGATGTAATTACAGACAACGGAGTTTTAGGAAGAGCTGCAGTACCTTCGGGCGCATCAACTGGCGAGCATGAAGCTGTAGAGCTTCGTGATGGTGGAAAAGCATATCTCGGAAAAGGAGTATTGAATGCGGTGAAGAATGTAAATACGATTATCGCTGAGGAACTTGTAGGTGTTTCTGTTTTTGAGCAAAATCAAATTGATCAGATGATGATTGATTTAGATGGTACTCCAAACAAATCAAACTTAGGAGCAAATGCCATTTTAGGTGTTTCTTTGGCTGTAGCCAAAGCTGCTGCAAATGAATTAGGATTGCCTTTGTATCGTTATGTTGGCGGTGTTTCTGCAAATACTTTGCCAGTGCCTATGATGAACATTATCAACGGTGGCTCTCATTCTGATGCGCCAATTGCTTTTCAAGAATTTATGATTTTTCCTGTAAAAGCGACTTCATTTTCTCACGCGATGCAAATGGGTACTGAAATTTTTCATAGCTTGAAAAAAGTTTTGCACGATAGAGGACTTTCAACGGCTGTTGGTGATGAGGGAGGTTTTGCACCAAACTTAGCTGGAGGAACAGAAGACGCTTTAGACACGATTAAAAAAGCTGTTGAAGCTGCAGGATATACTTTTGGGGATGAAATTATGATTGCCTTAGATTGTGCAGCTGCTGAGTTTTACTCAAATGGGAAATATGATTATTCTAAATTTGAAGGAGAAACGGGCAAAGTGAGATCTTCTGCAGAGCAAGTAGATTATTTAGCCGAATTGGCAGCTAAATATCCAATTATTTCTATCGAAGACGGAATGGATGAGAATGATTGGGACGGGTGGAAAATGCTTACGGAAAGAATAGGTGATAAAGTACAATTAGTTGGAGATGATTTGTTTGTTACAAACGTAGAACGCTTGTCAACAGGAATCGATAAAGGAATCGCAAATTCCATCCTTATTAAAGTGAATCAAATTGGAACTTTAACAGAAACAATAGCTGCGGTAAATATGGCTAAAAATGCTGGGTATACCTCTGTTATGTCTCATCGTTCTGGTGAAACGGAGGATAATACAATTGCTGATTTAGCGGTAGCGCTAAACTGTGGTCAAATAAAAACAGGTTCAGCATCTCGTTCAGATCGTATGGCAAAATACAATCAATTGCTTAGAATTGAGGAAGAATTAGGTAATTCTGCTTATTTCCCTGGTAAAAATGCATTTAAGATAAAATAATTTTAATTATTTCTTGATGAAAGCCATTCACTTCTCGTGAGTGGCTTTTTTTTGTAATATTTAACAGTTTCATTGTTGTATTCTCTTTTTAATTATTGTTTAATTCCTTAGATTTGGGAAATTATTATTTTAAAAGTTTATTTCCAATTATATTATGTCAAAAATAGCAACATTAGAAATTGATGGTCAAAAATTTGAACTTCCTGTTATTGTAGGGAGTGAAAATGAAGTTGGCGTTGATATTAACAAATTACGTGATTTGTCTGGAGTGATCACTCTTGATCCTGGATACAAAAATTCAGGTGCCTGTACTAGCGAAATTACTTTTCTTGACGGTGAATTAGGAATTCTTCGTTACAGAGGATATTCAATAGAAGATTTAGCAGCAAAAGGACATTTTCTAGAAGTATCTTATTTAGTTATTTTTGGTGAGTTGCCAACTGCAGCGGAATTAGAAAATTTTGAAACCAACATCAGAAAATATACTCTAGTCAATGAGGAAATGAAAAGCATCATTGATGGTTTTCCTAAAACAGCACATCCAATGGGTGTTTTGTCTGCATTGACAAGCGCATTAACGGCTTTTAATCCAAAGTCAGTAAATGTAGAGAATGAAAAGGAAATGTATGAGGCAGTGTGTAAAACCATGGGTAAATTCTTGGTTATTGCAACTTGGACCTATAGAAAAAGTATGGGTTATCCTTTGAATTATTATGACAATACCAAAGGATATGTAGAAAACTTTATGCGATTAATGTTTGAATTGCCTACTGGACCTTACACGCCAAATCCGGTAGTTATTGATGCTTTGGATAAATTATTTATTCTTCACGCAGATCATGAACAAAACTGTTCTACCTCTACAGTAAGAATGGTAGGATCCTCACATGCAGGATTATTTGCTTCTATCTCAGCAGGAGTTTCAGCACTTTGGGGACCTTTGCACGGTGGAGCGAACCAAGCAGTACTGGAAATGTTAGAAGAGATTCATAGAACTGGTGGTGATGCAGATAAATATTTGGCCAAAGCCAAAGACAAAAATGATCCATTCCGTTTGATGGGCTTTGGTCACAGAGTTTACAAGAACTTCGATCCAAGAGCAAAGATTATCAAAAAAGCAGCTGATGAAGTGTTGTCTACTTTAGGGGTTGATGATCCAATTCTTGCTATTGCAAAAAAATTAGAAGAATCTGCACTTGTTGATGAGTATTTTGTTTCAAGAAAATTATATCCAAACGTGGATTTCTATTCTGGAATTATTTACAGAGCTTTAGGAATTCCTACTGATATGTTTACAGTTATGTTTGCTATTGGGCGTTTACCAGGTTGGATTGCACAATGGAAAGAAATGAGAGAAAATAAAGAACCAATAGGAAGACCAAGACAGATTTATACTGGACACCCTTTGAGGGATTTTAAAACATCCGACAAAAGATAAATTCACTTTAAAAAGCTTCACTATTTTGTGAAGCTTTTTTTATATTTGTCAAAAGCTATTACACATGTTAGAGTTAAACGTACATAATGAAACATCGCGGCTTCGAGCTGTAGTGCTAGGTTTAGCAAATAATAATGGACCGACACCGACTGTTGAAGAAGCGTACGATCCAAAATCATTAGAGCATATTATAGCAGGTACATATCCAATAGAGAAAGATATGGTAGATGAAATGGAAGCTTTTAGTGCTGTTTTAAAAAAATATAACGTAAAGGTGTATCGACCTGAAATGATTGAAAATTACAACCAAATCTTTAGCAGAGACATCGGTTTTGTAATTGATGATATTTTTATAAAGTCTAATATTTTGCCAGATCGTGAACGAGAACTCGATGCTATTCAATATCTAATAGAAACAATTAATCCAAAAAAAGTGGTTCGTCCACCAGAGGAGGTTCATATAGAAGGTGGTGATGTGATGTTGTGGAATAATTATATTTTCGTGGGAACTTATAAAGGAAGCGACTATAAAGAATACATTACTGCACGAACCAATTTACAAGGTGTGCAGTACCTCAAGGATTTATTTCCACATAAAATTGTTAAAGAATTTGACCTCGTAAAGTCAAAAATTGAAGCTAGAGACAACGCCTTGCATTTAGATTGTTGTTTTCAACCTGTAGGAAAAGATAAAGGGATAATTTATAAAAATGGTTTTCGGGAAGAGGCTGATTACTTATTTCTAGTTGGTCTTTTTGGAAAAGAAAACTTATTTCATATTACGAGAGATGAAATGTACCATATGAATTCTAATATTTTCTCCATTGATACCCATGTTGTGGTTTCTGAACGAAATTTTACGCGACTCAATAATTGGTTGCGTGACAATGGTTTTGTGGTCGAAGAAATTCCATATGCCGAAATTGCGAAACAAGAAGGATTGCTGAGATGCACTACTTTGCCTTTAATTAGAGAATAATTTTGTAGACACGCACTACTTGTGCGTCTCTACAATAATAAAAAAAATAAAATATCATGAAACAAACTACCAATTCTATTTTGATGATTCGCCCAGTTGCGTTTAGAATGAATGAGCAAACTACAGTCAATAATTATTATCAAAAAGTACTAGATGGACTTTTACCAACAACAGTAAATGCTAAAGCACAACAAGAATTTGATGCTTTTGTAGAAAAATTGACTGCTGTTGGGGTTGATGTCACGGTTGTTGATGACAGCCTTGATATAGATACTCCCGACAGTATTTTCCCGAACAATTGGATTTCATTTCATGAAAATGGCGATGTAGCCTTATACCCAATGTTTGCTGAGAATCGCCGAGCAGAACGTCGTGAAGATATATTAGATCTGCTTGAAGACAAAGGTTTTGTGATAAATAATATCGTTGATTATACAAGTGCTGAGGAAGATGGTTTTTTCTTAGAAGGAACAGGAAGTTTGCTCTTAGACCGAACAAATTCAAAAGCATATTGCGCTCTTTCACCGCGAGCAGACGAAGAATTGTTTATTGAATTCTGTGAAGATTTTGATTATGCACCCGTTATTTTTGAAGCGTTTCAAACTGTAGATTCAGAACGAAAATTGATTTATCATACCAACGTCATGATGTGTTTGGGAGAAACGTTTGCCGTAATTTGTTCGGATTGTATCGATGATAAGAAAGAACGTAAAATGGTGCTGGATAACCTAAAAGAAAACGGGAAGGAAGTCATTTTAATTACCGAGTCTCAAATGAATAATTTTGCTGGGAACATGTTGGAACTTCGTGGAGCAAATGACAAACGCTATTTGGTTATGAGTGCTGCGGCACATCAAGTATTAACTCCCAAGCAGATCGAACAGCTTGAAAAACACGCAGAAATTTTGAGTTCTAGTTTAGATACCATTGAAGCCTGTGGCGGAGGAAGTGCCCGATGCATGATGGCTGAAATTTTCTTGCCAAGAAAATAATAAAAAAAGGCGGATAAGAATTTAATTCTTATCCGCCTTTTTTTTATTTCTATATCGAGAGATTCCCTTTTATAATATTGATAATTGCACTCACAATATATTGTATTCCTATCGCAATTACAATGAATCCTACAATTCTTGAAATCGCTATGATCCCAGATGCTCCCAGTATTTTAGCGAGATAATGAGCACTTTTTAGAATGATAAAAATGGCAATTGCAATGGCAAGAATCGCAATCGAGGAAATAATAATTTCCATTGTAGTGTTGTGTTCTTGATAAAATGCGATTAGTAATGAGATTGATCCAGGTCCAGCTAGCATGGGTATTGCCAGTGGTGTCAATGCAATATCATTTCGTTGTTGTGCATCCGTTTCGGCTTTTTTATTGATACCTCGTTTCTTAGTAAATTTCCCTGAAAGTAGTGAAAAACCCGAGCTTACAATAATAATTCCGCCCGCAATACGCAATGCATCAATACTGATTCCGAAAAAAAGCAGGACGTATTGTCCTATAAAAAAGGATACAATTAGAATTATAAATACATTTATAGCTGTCCATAATGAAATTCTAGAACGCTCTTTTTTGGTATCATTTTGCGTTAGGCCCACAAAAATAGGCACAGTCCCTATTGGGTTTAAAACAGAGAAAAGAGCCACGAACAGATAAATAAATAGGTCCATAATTGTTATTTGAGATTGTAAAAATACTCTTTTTTTGTTTTTTAATGTTAGGCTAATGTTTTTATTACAGCAGCAACTAAACCTTAAAATTACCAATCGAATAAACCTTTTTGATTACTTTTGTCAAATATATTACTTAAAAATGACAAAGAATAAAAAAACACTAGTACTTGGAGCGACAACGAAACCGGAACGCTACGCCTTCAAAGCGGTAAGCATGTTGGTCGATAAAGGACATTCAGTGCTTGCATTGGGACAAAATGCGGGCGAAGTAGCAGGTGTCAAAATCCAGACGAAAGCCATTCCATTAAAAAACATCGATACGGTTACCCTATATTTAAACCCAACTCGCCAGCGCGATTATTACAATTATATCGTAGAGGCCAAACCCAAACGTGTAATCTTCAATCCAGGTACTGAAAATCCAGAATTCTATCAATTATTGAAATTGAATGACATAAAAGTAGAAGTTGCGTGTACATTAGTTTTGTTAACCACCAATCAGTATTAGAATTTTTCGAAGCTATTTCCTGCTATCCATTTCAATCTTTTGATAAAACAGTATTTTTCTATATAAATAAAGGAGCTTCCGTTGGTCGCTCTTTTTTTATGAGAAAAAACAACTGTTTTATTCAAAAGGATTTCCATTTTTATCAGGGCTAGGGCTCAAGTATGCAACACAATTAGTAGAGAAACAATTCTTTCAGTGTACTGTTTTCTGAAGGAGATAGTGAAAATTTCTAAATGAATGTAGTAACTTAAAAGTAAGCCTAGATTACAATTACCAATAGGAATTTTTTAATTACTAGCAAATTTCATCGATGAACTCGTACTTAAAATCGAGTTGCAATTGTGGCTTTTTTACTAATCAGCAGGAGTCCCAGAAATGTGATCAGTCCGTTTATAAGAATCAATTCATTATCGAATACATAACCCCATAATAACGTTTTTGAATTCTCGCTGATCAAGAACGTAATAGCTGGTGATGCTAAACAAACTAAAGGGACAAATTTATCTTTCACTGTTTTTGATTGTACTAATAATCCAAAGCAATACAATCCTAAAAGTGGACCATAGGTATACGATGCAACCCGAAAAATCATACCCACCACAGAACTATCGTTGATCGCATTAAATAAAATAATGACCAAAAACATGAGTAACGAAAAAGTGATGTGAACAACATGTCTCGTACGCACCACATTGGGTTTGCTTCGATTCTCTTCTTTGTCCATTCCTAAAAAATCAATACAAAACGAGGTTGTAAGTGCCGTTAAGGCAGAGTCTGTTGTAGCAAAAGTTGCTGCGGTTAAACCCAATAAGAAAATTATAGATGGAATTAGCGCCAAATGGTTAAAAGCTATTTCAGGGAAAAGCAAATCGGTTCTGGGCTTTCCAGTAACTAAATCTGTTGGTACTTCAATTCCGTTTTTAGCTGCATAAATATAAAGTAAAGCCCCTACGCTAAGAAAGAATATATTAATCACGACAAATATCCCTGTAAAAGTGAACATGTTTTTTTGGGCTTCGCCAATGGTGGCACAACTTAAATTTTTCTGCATTAAATCCTGATCCAAACCTACCATGGCGATGGTAACAAATATTCCACCCACGATCTGTTTTATAAAATGGAATTTACTGCTAATGAAATCTTCAAAAAAGAATACCTTAGAGTAGTTGCTATTTTTCACCGCTTCAAAAGCTTCAATAGCAGAGAAATCTAAACTGTCGCAAATAAATACAATCGTCAAGAAAACCGAAGTAACCAGAAAAAATGTTTGTAAAGTATCGGTGATAATGATCGTTTTTAATCCGCCACGATAGGTATAGGCAAATATCAATGCCAAGGAAATGAGCACCGTCATGGCAAAAGGAATACCATAGAAATCAAAAACAAAACGTTGTAAAACAATCACCACTAGATACAGTCGGAAAGCCGATCCTATGGTTCTGCTAATTAAGAAAATAGTGGCCGCAGTTTTATAAGAATACATGCCTAGCCGTTGCTCGATATATCCGTAAATCGAAGTCAAATTCATACGGTAATACAAGGGTAGTAGTACTTTTGCAATGATAATAAAGCCAATGGCATTGCCTAAAACAAATTGAAAATATTTAAATTGTTCCCCATTTGGAGCACCAACTTCCCCTGGAACAGAGATAAAAGTCACTCCCGAAAGTGCTGTTCCAATCATCCCAAAAGCGACTAAGTACCATTTAGAGTTTTTATTGGCTTTAAAAAACGCTTCATTTCCGTTGTCTTTTTTGCTTACGGTGTAGGAGATGAAGAATAAAATTCCAAAATAAACGATTATGAGAGTTAAAATGGTGCTTGGAGTCATTGCAGTTTTTATTTGAAGCCAAAATACGATTTTTTGGTTAATTCGTTTATTGGTTATTTCGTTTGTTTGAAATAGTATCAATTTACAGCTTCTATTAAACAAAAACCAATGGAACAAATAAACTAATTAACTACTTTTGTTGTTATGGAATTCTCTTCAAAACTCATAGAAAAAGCAGTCAATGAAATGTCTCAGTTGCCAGGAATTGGTAAGAGAACAGCACTGCGATTGGTATTGCATTTATTAAAACAACCCAAGGAACAAACCGGTTTTTTATCGCAAGCCTTGGTTGCGATGCGGGAAGATATTAAGTATTGCAACAGCTGTCATAACATCTCAGATAGTGAGCGGTGTGAGATTTGTGCCAATCAAAGCAGGAACCACCAAATTATCTGTATTGTAGAAGATATTCGGGATGTTATGGCCATTGAAAACACCGGACAGTTTAGAGGGATTTATCATGTTTTAGGTGGCAAAATATCTCCTATTGACGGAGTAGGTCCCAGTCAGTTGAACATCACTACGCTTGTTGAAAAAGTAAAATCAGGTAGTGTGATTGAAGTGATTTTTGCTCTGAGCTCCACCATGGAGGGTGATACCACTAATTTTTATATTTACAAACAAATTGGGGATAGTGCCATAATCATGTCTACAATAGCTAGAGGAATTTCAGTGGGAGACGAACTGGAATATGCTGATGAAGTTACCTTAGGAAGAAGTATTTTGCAAAGAGTACCTTTCGAAAAATCGTTCAAAAATAATTAATCCAGATAATGAGCAGCGAAGCTTTTTAAATACTAAATGAAAAGCTATATTTGTTTATAAAATAGTAAAAAATGAGCAAATCCGTACTCTATTTGTTGTTAGTTAGTCTGTTGTTTACTTCTTGTATTCCAACTCAGGATTTAATTTACCTTCAAAATAAGAACAATTCCGATGTTGCGAATACCATTTCGGCTGTAGAGTCAAAACCCTACAGATTGCAAACCAATGACATTCTAAGCATCACTATCAAAGCTATAGATCCCAAATTAGTTGCGATGTTTAATCCTACTAATGAGGGAAATTTGCAGGGTAAATCAGAATCAGGACTTTATTTTGATGGTTTTACAGTTGATGATCATGGAGCTATTAGAATTCCTATTTTGGGGGAGCTAAATGTTATTGGTTACACCTTAGAAGAGATTCGAGTACGAATTGAAAAGCAACTCCTAGCGGATTATTTTAACAAAGAGGCTAATATTTTTGTTACCGTTAAATTGGGAGGTCTTAGATTTACCATCAACGGAGAAATAGGAAGTCCAGGTACTAAAACGCTATTTCAAGAGCAAGTCACTATCATGGAAGCTATTGCAAATGCTGGTGACATCACCATTACTGGCGATCGAAAAGCCGTAACCGTGATGCGAAAAACACCTACCGGAGTTGTTATGCAAGATATAGACCTTACAGATATTAATGCAATGAAATCTCCTTTTTATTATTTGCAGCCCAATGATTATATTTACATAAAACCACTCAAGCAAAAATCTTGGGGGACTGGAAAGACCGGAATAGAATCTCTAGGAACTATTATTACCGTGTTGTCTTTGGCAACAACTACTTTTTTGCTTTTGAAAAATTAAAACAGCGCCCTAAATATGTTAGATTTAAAAGATTTTTCGATTTTTGAAAACCAAGTCAGTTTTGACTTTAAGGGGTTCTTAATAAAAATCGGGAGTTATTGGAAGTGGTTTTTGATAAGTCTACTCATTACTTTTACCATTGCGTATCAGGTGAATGTTCGTAAAGAAAAAATATACGGCATGGATACGCTTATTTCTGTGAAAGAAGAAAGCAATCCTTTGTTTACATCCAATACCAGTTTGGTCTTTAATTGGGGTGGGACTTCAGATCAAGTTCAGACCATTACCACTACTTTGCAGTCCAGATCTCATAATGAACTGGTGGTCGATAAATTACAATTCTACATTAATTATCTGGTACAAGGAGAATACAATTTAATAGATGGATATGGATCGTTTCCCTTTCATGTAACCATAGATAAATCAAAAGGACAAGTATCAGGCACTTTAATTGGGATTAAATTTATTAATGAAAACACGTATGAAATTAACATTCCATTTCAGAGTCAGAGTGCTTCTTTAATTACGTATGCTGATCATTCATACAGTACTACAGCAGTAGCGGCAGAAGATTTTGTTCAACGATATAAAGTAGGCGAAAAAGTGTCGTTGCCTTTTTTGAATTGGACGTTAGAAATAAATGAAAATCCTGGTTTTTATAAAGGAAATGAATATTTTGTACAGTTTAATGATTTTGACGCAACCGTTGGTGCCTATAGAGGGATCAATGTGAAATCAGATGACAAAGGCAGTTCGATAATCACTTTAGCAATGCAAGGCCCAAATAAAGCCAGAATGGTCGAATATTTGAATGCCACCGTCAAGATGTTGATAAAAAGGCAGTTGGATGGTAAGAACCAATTTGCTACCAATACGATAGCTTTTATTGATAGCACTTTAGTGGCCATGGAGTCGCAGCTTAAGGAAACGGGAAACGAATTAAAATCCTTTAGAAAAGGTAAAAACATCTACGACATAGAGGAAGGTGGTTCTAAATTTTCTGAAAAGATTTTGGGCTTTGATGTGCAGAAAGATGAGATAAATCGTAAAATAGCCTATTACAATTCGTTGAAGGCATACTTAAAAAGTAGCGTAAACTATGCTAAACTACCTGCGCCGACTGTAGCAGGGATTGACGATCCCAATATTGTTGTGAATGTGTCTAAGTTAATCGCTTTATCTACGCAACGTTCTGAAATGGCTTATGCTGTAAAAAGCGATAAAATATTCAAGGATTTTGATAATCAAATGGAGGCCATTAAAAATGTTTTGTTAGAAAATATTGCTTCGGCCAAATCGGCTTTACAATATGATTTGGCTATGATAAGCAGTAAAATAAATGAAACTGAAAGCACGATAAAACAACTTCCCGAGGATCAGCAAGAACTTATTAAAATCAAACGGAAATATGATTTAAGTGATAATATTTACAGCACGTTCCTTCAAAAAAGAAGCGAAGCAGATATTGTAAAAGCGGCCAACTTATCAGATGTACATTTTATTGATCCGGCAAAGGATGTAGGAGGTGGTCTTATCGGGCCCAAAACTTCTGTTAATTATATCTTGGCTTTGTTTCTGGGAATATTGATTCCATTACTTTTTGTATTTACTATTTTCTTTATCAATAACGCTGTTCAAAATGCAGAGGATGTCAGTAAAATGACAAAAATTCCGTTGATAGGAATTGTTGGTTTAAATAAGGAAAGCTCCGACTTAGCTGTTTTTGACAGACCAAAATCGGCGTTATCAGAATCTTTTAGAGCCATTCGATCTTCGCTACAATTTTTATACAAGCAACAAAATTTAGACGGTGCAAAAACGCTAATGATCACCTCTTCAGTAAGTGGGGAGGGAAAAACATTTTGCGCTATAAACATAGCTACCGTTTTTGCCTTGAGCGATAAAAAGACGGTTGTATTAGGATTAGATCTAAGAAAACCAAAGCTATTTGCCGAATTTAATTTGTCTAATGAAGTGGGGATAGTCAATTATTTAATCAAACAAAAAACGATCGAGGAAATAACAAACCATACGCATATTCCGTTTCTGGACGTTATATTGTCGGGACCAATTCCGCCAAATCCCTCAGAGATGATCCTGAGCGAAGGTATGGGCGAATTGATAGAAGAGCTGAAGAAAAAATACGATTATATTATTCTAGACACACCACCGGTAGGTTTGGTGTCTGACGCTTTAGAGTTGGTTCAATATTGTGATGTAACCTTATATATCGTAAGGCAGAATTTCACTAAAAAAGACATGATTACTTTATTAAACAATAGAGTAAAAAGAGGCGAATTGCAAAATGCCAGTATTATTTTGAATGGTTTAGAAAACAAAGCAAAATATGGTACAGGATACGGCTATGGGTACGGCTATGGAAACTATGCAAATGGATATTATGAAGAAGAGAGATCCAAAAAGTGGTATCAAAAAATTGGAGAGAAAATCCTAAAGAAGCAAATTAAGTAATTTTTTTATAAAAAAAGCACATGCAAGAAGCAACCAAAAGTACGGTTTTGATAACAGGAGGCGCAGGATTTATAGGTTCTAATCTGTGTGAGTATTTTTTGTCCCAAAGCTATAAAGTGATTTGTTTTGATAATTTTGCAACAGGTCACAGGCATAATTTAAAAGACTTTATCAATCATCCTAATTTCAATTTGATTGAAGGAGATATACGTAATGCTAGCGAATGCAATAAAGCAGTGCAGGGAGTAGATTATGTCTTGCACCAAGCCGCCTTAGGTTCTGTACCCAGATCGATTAATGATCCTGTTACCACCAATGATGTTAATATTGCTGGTTTTTT
Source organism: Flavobacterium sp. GNP010 (assembly GCF_056428945.1). Lineage (NCBI taxonomy): Bacteria > Pseudomonadati > Bacteroidota > Flavobacteriia > Flavobacteriales > Flavobacteriaceae > Flavobacterium > Flavobacterium sp. GNP010. The sequence continues at coordinate 107,523 of NZ_JBWJVK010000009.1, forward strand.
GAATATGTTAGTAGCCTCTAGGGATGCCAAAGTAAAACGGTTTGTGTATGCGGCAAGTTCGTCGACTTACGGTGATTCTGAAGCGTTACCAAAAGTGGAAGACGTGATTGGAAAGCCGCTTTCGCCTTATGCCATTACGAAATATGTGAATGAATTGTATGCGGATATATTTAGTAGAACCTTTGGTTTAGAAACGATTGGGTTGCGGTATTTTAATGTTTTTGGTCGAAAACAAGATCCAAACGGTGCCTATGCTGCAGTTATTCCTAAATTTGTAATGCAGTTGATGCAATTAGAAAGTCCAAAAATAAACGGTGATGGAAATTATTCCCGTGATTTTACCTATATCGATAATGTGATCCAGATGAATGCTTTGGCCATGCTAACCCAAAATCCACAAGCCATTAATACGGTTTACAATACTGCGTATGGCGATCGGAATACATTGAACAATCTAGTAGGGTGTCTGAAAGAGTATCTCGCGGCATACGATGAAAGAATTGGAGCTGTTCCGATTGTTTATGGACCCAACAGAGCGGGCGATATCCCACACTCTTTGGCAAGTATAGATAAAGCAAAAATTCTATTGGACTATGATCCAAAATATTCGATGCAGGAAGGATTAAAGGAAGCGGTAGAGTGGTATTGGAATAATTTGAAGTGAGGAGTGAATAGTGAGTAGTTATGAGTGAGAAGTGAATAGTGAGAAGTGAATAGTCAGAAGTGAATAGTGAGGAGTGAGAAGTGAGAAGTGAGGAGTGAGGAGTGAGAAGTGAATAGTGAGGAGTGGATAGTGAGAAGTGATGAGTGTGATTAATGGGTAGTAAATGAAAATTAGAATAGTAGTATAAAATAGAAAATTTAGAAATGAAAATTACAAAAATATGTTGCATTGGAGCGGGATATGTAGGAGGTCCAACCATGGCAGTAATAGCGCAAAAATGTCCAGAAATTCAAGTCACAGTAGTCGATTTAAATGAAGAGCGAATCGCGGCCTGGAATGATGAAGATGTAAATAATATACCTATTTATGAGCCTGGTTTGAGCGAAATTGTTGCCGAAGCGAGAGGAAGAAACTTGTTTTTTTCTACCCAGGTTGAAAAAGCAATAGAAGAAGCGCAAGTCATTTTTATTTCGGTGAATACGCCAACCAAAACCTATGGAAAAGGAAAAGGAATGGCAGCTGACTTGAAATATATTGAATTGTGTGCCAGACAAATTGCAAAGGTTGCCAAAGACAACAAAATAGTAGTCGAAAAATCGACGCTTCCTGTGCGCACTGCTGAGGCTATCAAAAGCATTCTAGATAATACGGGCAATGGCGTGCAATTCCAAATTTTGTCAAATCCAGAGTTTTTAGCCGAGGGAACTGCTGTGGATGATTTACTACATCCTGACCGAATATTGATTGGAGGAGATTCCTCTGAGGACGGACAAAAAGCAATACAAGCGTTGGTTGATGTGTACGCAAATTGGGTTCCCGTTGATAAAATATTGACCACTAATGTTTGGTCTTCAGAATTGTCTAAGCTGACCGCAAATGCCTTCCTAGCACAACGAATTTCATCTATAAATGCAATGTCTGAACTGTGCGAAAAAACAGGAGCAAATGTAAATGAAGTTGCAAAAGCAATAGGAATGGATAGCCGAATTGGATCTAAATTCCTGAAAGCTTCGGTAGGTTTTGGTGGTTCTTGTTTCCAAAAAGACATTCTGAATTTAGTGTACATTGCAAAATCATACGGATTACATCAGGTAGCGGATTATTGGGAGCAGGTCATTATTATGAACGATCATCAAAAAAGGCGTTTTTCTAACCGTATTGTCCAAACACTATACAATACAGTGTCCGACAAAAAAATTACTTTTTTAGGATGGGCTTTTAAAAAAGATACTAATGATACAAGAGAATCAGCAGCTATTTATATTGCGGATGATTTGGTAAATGAACATGCGCAAATAGCGGTTTACGATCCTAAAGTATCCCTTAAAAAGATACAAGATGATTTAAATTATCTGAATTCTAGAACTAGTGAAGCCAATGCCAGTAGCGTATTTTCTTTTGAAAACCCCTACGAGGCCTGTCAAAATGCCCATGCCATCGCCGTGCTTACTGAATGGGATGAGTTTGTAACCTACGATTGGCAGAAAATATACGATTCGATGCAAAAACCAGCTTTTATTTTTGATGGAAGAAATTTGTTGAATGGCCCTGCATTACAAGAAATGGGCTTTGTTTATCAGGCCATTGGTTCTTAAATCCTAACCCCAGCCCTCTCCGAAGGAGAGAGAGGTTAAGTGAAATAAAGGAGTTTGTTTATTAAATAGATTTGTACACGTTAGATAGCTACTAAAAGTAGTTTCAGGTAGCGATTCTCGATACATTTTATAAAAATGCTTTGGCTATTTTATAAAAAACTTCTCGAAGCGCTCGGTCAATGTCATTAAGTTAAGTGTTTATTTGTCATTCCGACGAAGGAGGAATTTCTGTTTGTAGCGCACGTTTGTTGCCATTCCTCCTTCGTCGGAATGACACAATCGTAGGGATTATTCCTTAACTTAATGACATTGTTTGTTAGGCAGCTATCGGGATCTGACAGTGAAATCGAAGATTAATTAATACCCAAAAAATAATAGTAAAAAAAGGAACATTTTATTGTTATGCCAACGTATTTTACTTCGTATTACCATGCATTCCGTTTTTATTTTTTTTGATCATGACAAATTGAAGATGTAGCGAACACCACTTAAATAAAAGTGATTGCCCTAAAAAAGTAAAATCGTACTGGAATATTAAAAGCGCAATCGCTATTGAAAGTAGTTTAAATAGTACTGTGATACTTTGCGGTTAAAACGGGTATAAGCGAGTCAAGTAGCTTCGTTAACAGATAATTTAGTGCCGATTTGTGTAATTCGTGGCTAAAAATAGTTAGCGAACAATAAATAGATAGTTTATAAAATAACGAAATAACAAGAAGATGTTATTTCAATACAAAGAAAATGATGAATTGGTATGTAGTGTATACAAAGCCCAAATGGGAGAAAAAAGTTGCAGAACAATTAAAAAATAAAGGGATCGCTTGCTATTGCCCCTTGGTTACGCAGGTTCGGCAATGGTCTGATCGAAAGAAAAAGGTAGAAGTGCCGCTATTTAATTCGTATGTTTTTGTCCAGTTGCCCGAAGCACAACGAAATATGGTTTTTCAATCGGTTGGAGTGGTGCGTTATTTATTTTGGTTGGGTAAGCCTGCCATTGTTCGTGACGAAGAAATTGACACCATACAAAAATGGTTGGATCCAGCTCAGGCCAATGATGTAAGCCTACACTCTTTTCAAGTAGGGGATGCCATACAATTAGAATCCGGGCCTTTTTCAAGTCAAAAAGCAATTGTTCAAGAAGTAACAAATACGCATTATGTGCTCGTTTTGGAGTCTTTGGGATGTGTTTTAAAAATGAAAATCAAGTAATTTACGAAAACAGTTAATGTTAATGGGATGCTATTTAGTAAGCATCTCGACTGCGCTCAATGTGACAAAATTGAGTACGGGTTCGGTTGAAACAAATACAACGGTAAACCATTTTCAATTGCTCTTCTTAGATTTTTATATCACTAATTTAGGTGATATTTGACTGTAGATTAAAGCAAGTTACTGCCTCTTTCTTTGTGAATTTCAATCGTTTATAATGTGTACTTTGTTTGAGAAAAAATGGCTAGACGATCAACTGTAAATTATACAACAAAAAATGGCATAATGTTTCTATCTTTGCCCACTTATAATTTTCTGTACGCTGCTTTTTATGTGGGTATGGATTGCGAAGCAGTAGGATAAAGTGAATAAACGCTGCTTTTAATTATTCAAAAATGGATTCAAATATAAAAATAGCAGTAATAGGTTTGGGTTATGTTGGTTTGCCATTGGCACGATTATTCGCAACAAAATACGCTGTGGTTGGGTATGACATTAACCACACTAGAGTTGCTGCGCTACAGTCTGGTTCAGATAGTACGTTTGAAGTCGATGCGGTCACACTGCAAAACGTTTTAGTTTCTGCCCCAACTGATGCCGCAGGTTTGTATTGCACCACAGATGTAAATGCTATTGCAGCATGTACCTATTATATTGTAACCGTTCCTACTCCGGTTGATAAAAACAACCGTCCCAATTTAACGCCTTTATATAAATCGAGTGAAACCGTTGGTAGAGTTTTAAAGAAAGGGGATATTGTTATTTATGAATCTACCGTATATCCCGGCGTTACTGAGGAAGAATGTGTGCCCGTCTTAGAGCGGGTATCAGGAATGCAATTCAATGTTGATTTCTTTGCAGGCTATTCTCCTGAACGCATTAATCCGGGCGACAAAGAACATACGGTTGAAAAAATTTTGAAAATCACATCGGGCTCTACACTAGAAACAGGTCGTCTAGTCAATGAATTATATCAATCGGTTATTACTGCGGGAACGCATTTGGCACCATCGATAAAAGTGGCTGAAGCGGCCAAAGTAATCGAGAATTCACAGCGTGATATTAATATTGCGTTCGTAAACGAGTTGGCTAAAATATTCAATTTAATGCAAATTGATACGCAAGCCGTCTTGGCAGCAGCTCGAACCAAATGGAATTTTCTACCCTTTAAACCGGGTTTGGTAGGAGGGCATTGCATAGGAGTTGATCCGTATTATCTTGCACAACGTGCACAAGAATTTGGATATCATCCCGAGATTATATTAGCCGGAAGGCGATTGAATGACAGCATGGGCGAATATGTGGCCGCTCAAGTGGTGAAACTGATGATCAAAAAAGGAATTTCGGTAAATGGTGCTACTGTTCTGATGCTAGGAATTACCTTTAAGGAAAACTGTCCCGATGTTCGCAATACAAAAATAGTGGATGTAATTGCTGCCTTAACCGATTATGGTATTGCAGTAACTACTTATGATCCTATTGCTAATCCCTTGGAAGTAAAAAAAGAATACAACTTAGTTACCAAAAATGAATTGCCCAAACAGCAATTTGATGCTGTCATACTTGGAGTAGCGCACGATCAGTTTTTAGGATTGGATTATTCGCTTTTGCAAAAACCAACGAGTTTGTTGTATGATGTAAAAGGAGTATTGGGCACTGTAGCAGATGGTAGACTGTAGTCCTTGTAAAACAAAATCATAGTTTAATAAATACATTTTATGAAAAAGCATTTAATAAAACATGTTATACTCACAGGAGGCGTTGGTAGTAGGTTATGGCCACTTTCTCGTAAAAGTCAACCCAAGCAATATCTTGCTATTTTTGATGGAAAGTCTTTGTTTGAAATGACGGTAGACCGCAATCGCGCTATTGCCGATACAATTTTGGTTGTGGGTAATATCGACAATTGCCACTTGAGTAAACAAGTATTAGAAAAGTCAAGTACCCATTATATTGATATCATTGAGTCTACACCAAGAAACACCGCTGCAGCTATCGCTTTTGCCGCTTTTGCATCGGGGCCAGATGACATTTTAATTGTTACACCATCAGATCACATTATTGGCGGGATGGAGTTGTACGAAGCCTCCATTCAAGAAGCTATTGCAAAAGCAGCTAATGGGTTTATAGTAACTTTTGGAATCATTCCTACAAAACCTGAAACAGGCTATGGGTATATCGAACGCAAAGGCGATGACGTGGTTTCCTTTAGAGAAAAGCCAAATCAAGTGATGGCCAGAGAATTTATAGCTAGAGGCAATTTTTTATGGAACAGCGGTATGTTCTGCTTTAAAGCAGGGGTGTTTTTAGAGGAATTAAAATTGTATGCCCCTGAAGTATACGAAACCTCTAAAATAGCTTGGGAAAACAACCAGGCAGGTAATTTAGATTTAGAGCTCTCTATGGCTATTCCTTCTATTAGTATTGACTATGCCGTAATGGAACGCAGTAAAAAAATAAAAGTAGTGTCGTCTCAATTTGAGTGGTCTGATTTAGGATCTTTTGAATCGGTATATGATTATTTGATTAAGATAGATCATCCGGTAGACGAAAACGGAAATATGGTCATTGGAACTACTAATTACACTGCTTTTGTTGGGGTCAAGGATACTATTTTTGTACATACCGATACCGCTAATTTAATTTTGAAAAAAGAATTTTCTCAGGATGTCAAGAGTGTGTATAATCAGTTGGAAAGAGAAAATCCAGATTTGTTAAATTAGAAAGGATATGAATAAAGATGCTAAAATTTATATAGCAGGACACAACGGCATGGTAGGTAGTGCTATCTGGAGAACATTGTCTGTTAATGGATATACGAATCTAATTGGTTCATCAAGTAAAGAAATGGATTTGCGAAATCAAAATGATGTGACTTCGTTTTTTGCAAAGCATAAACCCGAAGTAGTTATTGATGCAGCAGCAAAAGTAGGCGGCATATTAGCGAACAACAACTATCCGTATCAGTTTATAATGGAGAACATGCAAATCCAAAATAATTTAATCAATACCGCATTACAAGGAGGTATCGAAAAATTTATTTTTCTAGGAAGTTCATGTATTTATCCAAAAATGGCAGCTCAACCGCTAAAAGAAGAGTATTTACTTACTGGTCCTTTGGAACCGACCAACGAATGGTATGCCATCGCTAAAATTTCGGGGGTTAAAGCCTGTGAAGCAATTCGAAAGCAATTTAATAAGGATTACGTGAGTCTAATGCCAACAAACTTATATGGTACCCATGACAACTTCGATTTGACTTCCTCTCATGTTTTACCAGCGATGATGCGCAAATTTCACGAAGCAAAGGAAAATAATCATGCTCCAGTAACTCTGTGGGGAAGCGGAAAACCAATGCGCGAGTTTCTTTTCGTAGATGATATGGCGGAAGCAGTTGTTTTTGCATTAGAAAATAAATTGCCAGAGTACTTATACAATATTGGTACTGGTGAAGATTTGACTATACAACATTTAGCTGAAACCATTCAGAGTATTGTTGGGCACAAAGGAGAAATAATATGGGATGCATCAAAACCGGATGGTACACCAAGAAAACTCATGGACATATCAAAAATGCATACTCTAGGGTGGAAACATCAAGTAGTTTTGCAAGAAGGAATTCAAAAAACTTATAATTGGTTTTTAGAAAATGAGGGGAAGTATAAAGAAATTAAATTATAACATAGTTTAGTAAGAGATGTGCAATTAAATTTTCTGCACGGTTGTAAAGAAATTAATATTCAATAAAATGAAAATAGCTTTAGTTACAGGAATTACAGGTCAAGATGGTTCTTATTTAGCAGAATTATTATTAGAAAAAGGATATATGGTTCATGGTGTAAAGCGTCGCGCCTCTTCTTTCAATACGCAACGTATTGATCATATTTATCAAGACCAGCATGAAGCACATGTCAATTTTAAATTGCATTATGGTGATCTTACCGATTCTACTAATATTATTCGAATCATTCAGGAAGTACAGCCCGATGAAATATACAATCTGGGAGCCATGAGTCATGTAAAAGTTTCTTTTGATTCTCCTGAATATGTGGCAAATGTAGATGGAATAGGAACATTGAGAATTCTTGAAGCAGTAAGAATTTTGAGACTTGAGAAGAAAACAAGAATTTATCAGGCATCAACATCTGAATTGTATGGTGGTATGCCAGAAAATAAAAATGCTGCAGGTTTCTATGATGAAAACTCACCTTTCTATCCACGTTCACCTTATGGTGCAGCAAAAATCTATGGATTTTGGATTACCAAAAATTATCGTGAAGCTTACGGAATGTTTGCCTGTAATGGAATTTTATTCAACCATGAATCTCCACGAAGAGGAGAGACATTTGTCACCCGAAAAATAACAATGGCTACTGCTGCTATTGCTAAAGGAAAACAGGAATGTTTGTATTTAGGTAATTTGAATGCGCTCCGTGATTGGGGACATGCGAAAGATTATGTTGAAGCGATGTGGAGAATTTTACAGCAGGAAAATGCCGAAGATTTTATAATTGCTTCCGGAGTGACAACTTCAGTAAGAGATTTTGTTCGCATGGCATTTAGTGAAATAGGAGTTGAATTGGCTTTTGAAGGTGCAAATGAAAGTGAGATAGCAAATGTAGTATCATGTAGCAATCCATTATATCAATTGGAAATTGGTAAAGCTGTAGTTTCAGTAGATCCTGAATATTATCGTCCTACAGAAGTAGATTTATTACTGGGGGATCCAACAAAATCTAAAACACAATTGGGTTGGGAACCTAAGTATGATTTAGCCGCTATGGTGAAAGAGATGGTAGCAAGTGATTTAGAGATTTTGAGTAAATAAAACAGAGAACTTAGTCTATAATTTTTATTACTAGTAGACTTTTTGAAATAATTTAATATTTTGTTAACTTGTTTTTTTGTAAAGTTTTTAACCAAACAAACATTTCGTTGTTGTAAATTGCTAAAACGAATTTCTACATTGAAAAAAATACAAACTATCACTAAAATTTATGTTTTCAATAAATCTTAAAAACAATATTAATTATTTATGTGCCTCTGAAGATACTATCTTCATTGGTGCCCAAAAAGCAGATATAGCCTTAGACCATAGTTGTAAAACGGGTCGTTGTCAATCCTGTAAGGCCAAGGTTATTGATGGGACATCAATAGCAACAATTGATGAAATTGGACTCAGTAACCTTGATAAATCAAACGGATATATACTTACTTGTGTTCGAACTCCAACATCTGATTTAATACTAGACATCGAAGATTTGAGTGCATATGCACTAGAACAAGTGAGAACAATGCCGTCCAAAGTAGACAAGATTACAGTTATAACCCCGGATGTAATTGAATTACAATTACGCTTACCGCCACAATCTAATTTTAAGTATTTATCAGGCCAGTATATTAATATTATCAAAGGTGATTACAAGAGGAGCTATTCTATTGCTTGTAGTAGTTCAAACCAAAATTTAGTTTTTTTTATAAAGAATTACGATGGTGGAAAATTTAGCCAGTATTTGTTTAAAGAGGCAAAAATAAATGACCTGCTTAGAATAGAGGGTCCAATTGGAACTTTTTTTTACCGAAAGACCAGTAAAAAAAATATCATTTTTTTGGCAACAGGAACTGGAATCGCACCAGTGAAAGCGATGCTGGAACAAATAGATGAAAATGATTGCGATTTTAGAGATAAAAATATATACTTATTTTTTGGAGGCAGAACTGAAAAAGACTTGTTTTGGGAGCCAAAATTCACAAATATAAAGGTAGTATTTGTACCAGTTTTAAGTAGAAGCGATGATAAGTGGAATGGTGCTAAAGGCTACATTCAAGATGTTGTTCTTTCTAACAGAATAGATATAAAAGACAGTGTTTTTTATGCTTGCGGTTCAGAAAATATGATAAAAGATTCAAGAGAATTAGTAATAAATAATGGGTTGTCAGAGGATGCATTTTATTCGGATGCATTTATTAGCAGTTAATTTGTAGAAGTATATGAAAGCAGTTATTCTTGCAGGAGGTTTAGGAACCCGATTGAGTGAAGAAACGGTATCCAAGCCAAAACCGATGGTCGAAATTGGAGGTAAGCCCATTTTATGGCATATTATGAAAACCTATTCCCATTACGGAATTAATGATTTTATCATTTGCTGTGGGTATAAAGGGTATGTGATTAAAGAGTATTTTGCCAATTATTTTTTGCATCAATCCGATGTTACCTTTAATATGAAAGATAACAAAATGGTGGTGCATGAAGAAAGAGCTGAACCGTGGACCATAACTTTAGTGGATACGGGTGATGATTCTATGACTGGAGGAAGACTTAAAAGAGTGTCCCAACATTTAAAAGAGGAAGAAAGTTTTTGTTTTACGTATGGAGATGGTGTTGCTGATGTGAATATTTCGGAGTTGTTGGCCTTTCACAAAGCTCATGGTAAAGAGGCTACTTTAACCGCTACCTATCCACCAGGGCGATTTGGTGCCTTAGATATTGTTGACAATGAAGTACGCCAGTTCCAAGAAAAACCAAGAGGTGATGGCGCTTTAATTAATGGTGGTTATTTTGTGTTGTCTCCAAAGGTTATTGACAGAATAACTGATGATTCTACAGTATGGGAGCAAGGCCCGTTGAAAGGATTGGCTTCAGACAATCAATTGATGGCATTTAAGCATGAGGGATTCTGGCAACCTATGGATACATTGAGAGATAAAGTTCATTTAGAAGAATTATGGGATAGTAATCAAGCACCTTGGAAATTATGGAAGGAATAAAAGGAAAAGTGAATCCTTCTTTTTGGAAAGGTAAAAAAGTTTTCGTAACCGGGCATACTGGTTTTAAAGGAAGCTGGTTGTCGCTTTGGCTACAATCTATGGGAGCAGTTATTAAAGGATACTCTTTAGAGCCACCTACCAATCCATCATTGTTTGTAGAGGCAGAGGTGGCAGCAGCAATGGAATCCCAAATAGGCGATATTAGGGATTTAGACAAGTTAAGGAAAAGTATGCTGGATTTTAATCCGGATGTTTTAATTCACATGGCAGCACAGCCTTTAGTTCGATTGTCCTATATTGAGCCAGTTGATACGTATACAACAAATGTAATTGGTACTGTAAATGTATTAGAGGCTGCAAGGGTTTGTTCCAATTTAAAGGCAATCGTATCGGTTACAACTGACAAGTGTTATGAAAACAAGGAATGGGCTTGGGGATATCGTGAGCATGAACCTATGGGCGGTCATGATCCGTACAGCAGTAGTAAGGGTTGTGCTGAATTAGTTACAGCAGCCTATAGAAATTCTTTTTTTAATACTAAAGATAGTGCAGCATTGGCAACAGCCAGAGCCGGAAATGTGATTGGCGGCGGCGATTGGGCAGATGACCGATTAATTCCCGACATTCTTAAGGCATTTGAAAATTCAAAATCGGTGGTAGTACGCAATCCTTTATCTACAAGACCTTGGCAACATGTTTTGGAACCACTTTCAGGTTATTTAGTTTTAGCGGAACATTTATACCAGTACGGGCAAGAATATGCGCAAGCGTGGAATTTTGGTCCTAGAGATCAAGATTGTAAATCGGTAGAATGGATTTTAAACAGTATTATAAAGACTTGGGGCGAAGATGCTGCTTGGGAATTAGATGTTAATAATAATCCGCACGAGGCGGGATTTTTAAAATTGGATTGCTCCAAAGCCGCACAGCAACTCAAATGGGAACCCCAATGGAATTTAGAATTTACGATAAAATCAATTGTGAATTGGCACAAAGCCTGGATAAATAAAGAGGACCTAAAAAAGGAATGTTTAAAAGAAATAGATTTATATACAGATAAATTATAATAATGGATAAGAACGAACAATTACAAAATTTACGAAATGAAATCGCTGGTTTAGTTTCAAAATATGCAGCAATTAATTATGCACCAATGCCTTTTATACCAGGTAAAACCGTTGTGCCTCCATCCGGGAAGTTATTAGGAGAAGAAGAGATGCAAAATATGGTTTCAGCCTCCCTAGACGCTTGGTTAACAACAGGTCATTTTAATGAAAAATTTGAGAAAAAATTAGCAGCCTTTTTAGGCGTTAAACATTGTTTATCTGTTAACTCAGGTTCTTCGGCGAATTTAGTGGCTTTTACTACGTTGACTTCGCATAAATTAGGAGATCGCGCCATTAAAAAAGGAGATGAGGTTATAGGTGTAGCAGCGGGTTTCCCTACAACAGTAAATCCAATTGTTCAATTTGGAGCCATTCCAGTTTTTGTCGATGTTGATATTACTACGCACAACGTAAATGCTGATTTGATTGAAGCAGCTATTACGCCAAAAACAAAAGCAATTATGTTGGCGCATGCTTTAGGCAATCCATTTAATTTAGCCAAAGTCACTGAACTTTGTAAAAAATACAAATTGTGGTTGATTGAGGATACTTGTGATGCGCTTGGTGCAGAGTACAACGGACAAAAGTGTGGCACTTTTGGTGACATAGGAACGCTTAGTTTTTATCCTGCACACCACATGACTATGGGTGAGGGCGGAGCAGTATTTATGAACTCGACAGAGTTAAAGGCTATTGCGGAATCCTATAGAGACTGGGGTAGAGATTGTTACTGCGCGCCGGGATGTGATAATACTTGTGGTTGTCGTTTTGAACAAAAACACGGCGATTTGCCTTATGGATACGATCATAAATATGTGTATTCTCACTCGGGATATAATTTAAAAATAACCGATATGCAAGCGGCTTGCGGTTTAGCACAGTTAGATAAATTAGATTTTTTTATTGCCAGACGCCGTGAAAATTTCACTTATTTAAAAGAAAAATTGCAAACTTTAAATGATTTTATCCATTTACCAGTAGCAACAGAAAACAGTAATCCTTCTTGGTTTGGTTTTCCTATAACGTTAAAGGACAACTGCGGTTCTAATAGAGTTGATTTGTTGAAATTTTTGGATAATAACAAAATTGGTTCCAGACTGTTATTTGCGGGAAATTTAACCAAACAACCGTATTTCAAGGATATCGAATATCGTGTGGTAGGCGAATTGACTCACACTGATAAAACAATGAATGACACTTTTTGGATTGGAGTACAACCAGCCTTAACGAACGATCATTTGGATTTTGTAGTGGAAAAAATGGAAGAGTTCTTTGGATTGAATTTTTAGAGTTTATGCAACAAACCATTTTATTAACAGGAGCAACAGGTTTTTTAGGTAGCCATTTATTGGAGTCCTTTGTTCAACAGGAATTAGATGTAATAATTCTAAAAAGGACAACATCTAGCACTTGGAGAATTGATCATTTGTTAGATAAAGTAAAAATATGGGATATCGATACTGTTAATTTTAAAACAGTTTTTAGTAATGAAAAAGTGGATGTTGTCATAAATACGGTATGTAGTTATGGAAGGACTAATGAAATTTTACTTGATATAGTTAATTCTAATTTAATTTTTGGATTGAATTTATTGGAAGAAGCAATAAAAAACAAAGTAAAAACATTCATTAATACAGACTCACTGTTGCCCAGAGGTCTTAATGACTATAGTTTATCAAAAGCTCAATTTTCTGATTGGCTTTATCAACGTTCGGAAATGATACAAGTTGTTAATTTTAAAATTGAACATATGTATGGCCCTAAAGATGATAGCAAGAAGTTTCTACCTTGGATAATAAATGAAATGATAGATAAAAAAGAAGATATTAATTTGACTTCTGGAATTCAAAAAAGAGATTTTATTTACATATCTGATGTTGTTGCCGCTTATGATTTAGTTGTACAAAAAAGAATAAATTTGCCAAATTGGAGTCAATTTGACATAGGGACAAATATATTTACTGAGGTAAAAGAATTTGTATTAATTCTTGCTAGAGAATTAGAAAAATTAAATAAAAGTAAGATAGCTTCAAGACTAAAATTTGGAACAATTCCTTATAGAAAAGGGGATGTTATGGTGCCAGAATTAGACAATGCAGAATTAATTGGGTTGGGATGGAAGCCAAATGTAAAAATTATAGACGGAATTCAGAAAATTTTAAAAGAATAAAAAAATGAAGTATTTAATTACTGGAGGTTGCGGTTTTTTAGGTTCAAATTTAGCGGCTGAAGTTTTGAAAAGAGGTGATGAGCTTTTTGTTTTTGATAATTTGTATCGTATCGGTACAGAACAGAATTTAAAATGGTTGCAATCATTGGGGAAATTTAAATTCTATCATTCTGATATACGATCCTATAATGATGTTGAATATGCAATAAAAGATTGTAAGCCAGATGTAATTTTTCATTTGGCTGGGCAAGTTGCTATGACTACTTCACTCGACAATCCTAGATTTGACTTTGAAGTGAACGTTATGGGGGGGAATAATATATTGGAAGTTGTTAGAAAGTATAGTGCTGATACGATAGTAACCTATTCTTCCACAAATAAGGTGTATGGGGATTTAGAGTGGGTTGAATATGAAGAAACCGAAACAAGGTTCAAAGCAAAAGGTTTTGAAAATGGTTTTGATGAGAAGGTTACGCTTGATTTTCAGTCTCCTTATGGCTGTTCCAAAGGGGCTACAGACCAATATATGCTTGATTATGCCAAAATGTTTGATTTAAAAACTGTTGTTTTTAGGCATTCGTCTATTTTTGGAGGTCGACAGTATGCCACTGCTGACCAGGGATGGATTGGTTGGTTTATAAAACAGGCAATTGATATTAGAAGTGGAACCTTAAAAGAACCGTTTACCATATCTGGATCCGGAAAACAAGTTAGAGATGTGTTATTTGGTGACGATCTTATCAAGTGTTATTTTTCTGCAATCAATTCCATTGAGAATACCAAAGGACAAGCATTTAATGTGGGCGGTGGCATGAGTAATAGTTTGTCGCTTTTAGAATTATTTGGAATTTTAGAAAAAGAGTTAGATATAGAAATGAAGCATAGTAAATTGCCTTGGAGGAAAAGTGACCAAAAAGTTTACGTTGCCAATATTGATAAAGCTAAAAACACATTTGGATGGGCACCTACAATTGATAGTAACGCAGGTGTTAAAAAAATGGTTGATTGGGTGAAATCTATTTAATATGATAGATGTAGCAAAAATCGATACTGACAAACGAACAAAAAATATAAAATCACAAATTTATTTGTCTATTATTCTAAGGGGAATGTCTATTTTTCTTAGTTTTTTTGTTATAAGAGTTACAATAGGATACTTAGGCAAGGATCTATACGGGATATGGATAGTATTATTGTCTATTATTTCGTGGTTGTCTTTATTTGATATTGGCGTAGGTAATGGGTTAAGGAATAAGCTTACAATAGCTCTTTCAAACAATAACTTGGAAGACGCTCGTGCCTATGTTTCCACGGCATATATAATTTTGTCAAGCATTGCATTAGCACTACTCATTCTGTTTAGTTGCAGTATTTATTTCATAAACTGGATTTCAGTTTTTAATAGTACTCTTTTAGATATTGGACAATATCGATTGATGATGTTTTTATTTTTGTTTAGTATAGTTTTTTCTTTCGTTTTAGGTTTAATAAATTCGATACTTAATGCATACCAGCAATCAGCATTAACTAATATTATTTCAATAATGACGAATTTAATTTTTATTTCGTTTTTGATTTTATTTAAGTCATTCTTTTTGTCAAACATTATTAAAATTATATTCATTTATTGTGTAGCATTACTATTGAGTCATTTGATTTTAACTTTTTATTTTTTTAAAAAGAATAAAACCGTAGTTCCAAGTTTTAACCATTTTTCAAAATCTAAGATTAAAGATGTTTTATCATTAGGGGGAAGTTTTTTTATTATCCAGATAGCTGTTCTTTTAATTTTTACTGTTGATAATTATATTATATTACAACTGTTAGGAACGGAGCAAGTTTCTGTTTATAATGTTGTTTTTAAGTTGTTTTCCATTTTTACGCTAGCATTTGGCATCATTATTTCTCCCTTGTGGTCTGCTTTTACTGAGGCAAATGAAAAGAATGATGTTCATTGGATGAAAACGACTATAAAAAAACTCAATCTAATGTTTTTAGTAGTCATTTTAGGTTTGATTGTGATGGTCTTTGAATATCAACTTATATTGGATATGTGGATGCCGGCTAACAGCAAAATTATACCGCCATTTAATTTAATTATTGCACTTTCAATATTCATAGTCATTTCCGTATGGAATAATATTTATGCTTTTTTTCTTAATGGTGTTGGAATTGTGAAAATGCAAATGCGATTAGCAATAATAGGAGCTTTACTAAATGTACCATTAGCAGTGTTTTTTGTCAAATATATGGTATTAGGGTTGGCAGGAGTTGTAATTGCAATGAGTATTAGTTTGTCTCTGTTCTCTTTTTTTGGGCCTTTAGTTACCTATAGATTTTTAAAAAATAAAATTAGTGAAAATGAATAAAACTGCACCATTAGTAAGTATACTAATACCAGTGTACAATAGAGAACATATAGTAGGTGAAACTATTGAAAGTGCTATAAATCAAACCTATACCAACATTGAAATAATCATAGTTGATAATTTTAGCACAGATGGTACCTGGGGCGTATTACAAAACTATTCCGCAAAAGATAGACGTATTAAAATATTTCAAAATGCTGTAAATGTAGGACCTGTATTAAATTGGAAACGATGCATTGATGAGGCTACTGGCGAATATGCAAAAATTTTATTTTCAGATGATTTGATTTCTGAAAATTTTATAGAGGAGACTATGACTGATTTTGATGAAGACACTGCGTTTGTAATTTCTTCAATAAAAATCTTCGGTAAAGAGATTGTAAAGGATTTTTTTCCAACAACAAATAAAAAAGTTTTTTGTTCTAACGAATTTATTAAGGATTTAATTATTTACAACAAAGATAATTTTCCAGTTTCACCAGGTTGCGCAATATTTAGAACAAAAGATTTAAAAAATAATTTAATTACAGATATCGAAAACCCTTTTGGTATTGATTTTAAAATTCTGGGAGCTGGGAATGATTTGTTGTTGTTATTGTTGATTTCAAAATCTTATAAATATATAAAAATTAATATAAATGCTAATTCATTTTTCAGACACCATGAAGGATCATTTACTGCAGCAAATACGCTAACAGAGTTTTATGACTATTCAAAATATATTTATATTAAATTCAATAATGTTGAATTATTTTCAAGATTCAAAGCAAATTTATGGCTGAGAGGGCTAAAAAAAGAAAAAAGAAATAGAGTTTATGAGTTGATTGAAAATAAGATTAATATTCCCTTTGTTTTCGTATTAATTTTGATCAAAATAAGAATATTATTGCTTAATCTCAAAAGCAAATAATTTTAAAAGTCCTTTAATACATGGAATATCGTAATTCAACTATTTTGCAAAATAATGTAACTTTTATTTTACTTATTTCCATTTTTATATTAAATTCATCAAGTACTTCAAATAATGTAATAATAACTTTACTTTCACTTTCACTGTTTTTAAATTTTAAAAGTGTTAAAAAATATACATTTTATAAATTGTTATTTTTATCAGGGTCGCTTTTGTCAGTAATAGTAGGAGTAATTATAAATAATAATAATGATGTTGATTTACTTAGAATAGGCTCTTTATTATTAGTCGTATTTTCTTTTCCCTACAAATTTAATTTTAATAATAAACAATATAAATTATTGATTTTGATTGGTTTATATCTATTTGTATTACAAGTGGGTAATGGTTTGGATATTCGGTTGATTTCAAATTATGTAAGTGCATTATACCCTTATGAGTTGAATGTTTGGAACTATGGAGAGATTTCCAGCGTTTCTGATTTGTCAGAAATCAGATTTGCTGGGGTTTTTTATAATCCAAATATAATGGGTCAAAATATGTTGCTCTTATTTAGTTGTTTATTAAAGTTTATTAAAACAAACAATAATAAAATTGTGATATTTATTGTGTTCTCTATTTTTTTTCTATCAATATTATTAACTGGTGGTAGAACCGCGATGTTTACTTTTTTAATAATTAACTACTTTGCTTTTAGAGGATACTTTATTAAAACCAACTTTTTATTAGGTATTCCGTTATTATTGTTAATTGGATTATTTTATCTTCCCTCAATTTATACCTTTATTTCTAATTTTAGAGTATTTGATTTAGGTAGCACTTATACTACAGATGGTTCAGGAAGTGTAAAAATTAACATTCTACTGGATTGGTTGTCTCAATTATTTATGGATGCCAATTTTAACTTGTTTGAAGTTGTATTTGGTATCGGCTCAATTCCTACCCAATTTGATTTTGATTTTGGTTATATATTGCAAATGTTTGGTGTTTTTGGATTGGTAATTCTTATCGGTTTTTTAGTTAAAATATATCATAGAACAATGCAACAATATCAATTTGTCTTTTTTTTATTTTTGATTTCAATAGGTGCCACAGTAATTATTAATTTTAGATATAGCATATTAATTTTTATAATCCTGTCGATGTATAATATCGATAATAAATTACAAAATGAAAAATAAAATACTTTGGTTGGGTCCAATTGTAGATCCTGAAAAACAGGCTTTAAATAACACAATAAGCCCAGCTTCAAATGCGTGGCAGCTTGGATTTATTAATGGCCTAACAGAAAATGAAGTTGAAGTGACCATTCTTTCATATTTGCCTGACCGAGTTTGGCCAAATGGGGAATTATGGGTAAAATACCCGTTAAATTATACAATCGAAAGTAAATATGAAATCATAAGCGTATCATATTTAAATTTATTCATAATACGTGATCTTTGGATACCTTGTGCATTATTTTTAAAAATAATGTTTTTAAAGAAATTAAAAAAGCATCACTTTTTTTATTCATATAATATTCCTTTTAGGCACCAATTGATTGCTATCCTCATCAAATTCATTTATCCTCGTTTCAAATGGATTTCAATAATAGCAGATGATATGGCTAAAGGAAAGCCTGATTATACCGTCTTTTTATCCTGTGTTTATTTTGATAAGTTTCCAAAAAAAAATAAAATATTTTTAGATGGAGGAGTTCCAGTATTAAACGACCTGCATCTAGAAAGTATAAATAGCCCTAAGGTTCTATTATATGCTGGATCGCTATCCAAGTGGACTGCGATAGAGGAGTTTTGTATCTATTTTGATACTATTTGTTCTCAATTAGATATTGAGTTACATATTTATGGCAAGGGAAATTTTGATGAAATTAACACATTGTTAAAAGGTAACTATAAAATTAAATTTTTTGGTTTTGTATCTGATAATGTGCTACATGAAGCTTGTAAAAATGCCTATGCTTTTGTAAATCCTCGCCCTCTATCAATTGTTAATGGAGAAAATAATTTTCCATCAAAATTGTTGATGTATTTGTCATATCATAAGCCAATATTAAGTGCAAAAACACTTAATGTTTCTAATTCTTATGATTCTATATTGAATTAT
>NZ_JBWJVK010000010.1:0-114544 GCF_056428945.1 Flavobacterium sp. GNP010
TAAAGGGTCGAGGCAGTTTTTCTATTATTTAGTAAAACTTTCGGATAGCTGTGATCAAAACCATAAAATCTTGGTGCGGTAGAATCAGAATTAAAAATTATAAAATATATTTACAATAAAATTTAACTTCAAATACCTCTTGTGATAACTACACTGAAAAACAATACGCTTACCGCGCAAATTCAACATTTAGGAGCTGAATTGATTTCATTAAAATCGAATCAAGGGAAAGAATACATTTGGGAGGGAAATCCTGAATTTTGGGGAAAACATTCTCCAGTTTTATTTCCAATTGTTGGCACTCTAAAAAACAATACTTTTCATCATAATGAAAAAAACTACGAATTATCTAGGCATGGATTTGCTAGGGAAATGGAATTTCAATTAATTGATTCGACAGAAAATAGCGCAACTTTCTCTATTCAATCTTCTGAAGAAACATTAAAAGCATATCCTTTTGAATTTGAATTGCATTTGATTTACACATTAGAGGAAAATAATTTATCCATTGTATATAAAGTAAATAACAAAGGGAAATCTACGATGCCTTTTTCTATTGGTGCGCATCCTGCTTTTGCTTTACCAAACAAATTTGAAAACTATGCTATTGCTTTCGATTCAGATGAATCTTTGGAATATTACCTTTTGGAGAATGATTTAATTTCGAATAAAACGAAGCAATTAGACGTTCAGAATAAACAAATTCCGCTGACGTATGAATTGTTTAAAAACGACGCTTTGATATTCAAAACAATACAATCTAAATCGTTGACTATTTTAGAAAATGAAAATCCAATTTTAAGAGTACATTTTGAGGATTTTCCAAGTTTAGGAATTTGGACAAAAATGAATGCGCCCTTTATTTGTATTGAACCTTGGTTTGGCTACTCTGACACCAATGAAAATTCTGGAAATTTATTTGAAAAAGAAGGAATTCAAGTTTTAGAATCCAATGCAACTTTCCATTCAAAATTCAGTATTGAAATCCTTTAATTAAAAAATGCAAATATGTTAACTATAAATTTCAATCCATTTCCAAATTTAGAAACCGAACGCCTGCTATTAAGAAGAGTAGATTCTAATGACATAAAGGAGATTTTCGCCTTGCGATCCAATCCGGAAACGATGAAGTACATACCAAGGCCTTTGGTAAAAACCGATGAAGAAGCTTTAGCACACATTGCCATGATAGATGGCAAAATAGACAGTAATGAAGGGATCAATTGGGCGATTAAGTTGAAAGATAATGCGAAATTAATTGGAATAATTGGTCATTACATGATAAAGCCAGAACACTATCGTGCAGAAATTGGATATATGTTACTCCCAGAATACCATGGAAAAGGAATTGTATCTGAAGCAGTGAAAGAAGTGGTTAAATACGGATTTGAGGTGATGAAATTACATTCTATCGAGGCTGTCCTTGACCCTGAAAATTATGGATCTGCAAAGGTTTTAGAAAAAAATGGCTTTGTAAAAGAAGCGCATTTAAAAGAAAATGGATTTTTTGAAGGACGATTTTTAGACACTGTAATTTATTCTATTCTAAATAAATAGTTTCCACAGTCGTAACAATTTAAAATTTTATCATACGTTAAAACATACACGAAGCACAAAAACTTAAAACTAAACAAAACATTAAGCGCTACATTTGCGTTTCTTTTAAACTCCGTAAAACATAAAAAGTACGATTTTACAACCTATGAAAAAATTATTTATACTTTATTTGGTATTCAGTTCTATGCTATTAACGGCACAAACCTATATAAAAGCAAATGCTTTTACAACAATTTTGACGCTACCCAATATAGGTATCGAAACGAGCATTGGAGAAAAATCGACGTTACAAGTTGATGTGCTAGCGTCGTTTTGGAAATCAGTAAACGGTAAACCTCGGGAATTTTACACGTTCACGCCTGAATATCGATACCATTTCAAAGAAAAGCATAATGGCTTTTATGCAGGTGCACACATTGGGGCAAGTATTTATAATTTTCAAAAATGGAACTATCTAAATACAGATCTATATGAAAAGGGTTTTGGATACTTTATTGGCTCCACAATTGGTTATCAAGTGAAAATAAATGAGAAATTTATGTTAGATTGTTTTCTAGGAGGTGGTTGGCATCAAGGATACTATAAAGGTTATTATATCAGTACAGGAGAGCGTTATGAAACCGTAACGAACTATAATAAAAGTGGCGAATGGTTGCCTTATCGTGGAGGCGTAATGGTCTCTTATAAATTAAACTAAACTTATTGAACGAACTTAGAATGCGATTTAAGGTATAAATCTTCAACTTGTTTTCGAGCCCAATCCGTTTTGCGTAGAAAAGTTAAACTAGATTTTACGCTTGGATTAGCAGTGAAACACTTAATTTTAATGAGTTCCCCCAAAGTGTCAAACCCATAATGTGCCACTAATTGTTCTACTATTTTTTGAAGTGTAATACCGTGAAGCGGATCTTTTGATTTTAAATTTTCCATTTTGTAAAGATATAAAATCAGTAAATACTAATTTTTTTAAATTCATTTTTATGAAAAAACTACTTTTGATATTCGCTTTTTTTATTTTCCAATTGAATTTTGCACAACAAAAAGTCACTACTTATTTCTTCATTCGACATGCTGAAAAAGTAGATAATTCTCAAAATCCAGACCTATCCGAAAAAGGTTTAGAAAGAGCCAAACTTTGGAACGAGATATTTGCTGAAATTAATTTTGATCAAATATATGCTACTGATTATAAGAGAACAGTTCAAACTGCTCGTGTGACTGCGGCTGCAAAAAAAATAGAAATCAAACTATACAATCCTAAAAACATAATTAAAAATGATTTCCTTACAGAAACTGTAGGTAAAACAATTCTTATTGTTGGACACAGTAATACTACTCCAAATTTTGTCAATCAAATAATCAACCAAAATATATATACAGACATTCCTGATAGTACTTTTGGAAATATTTATATTGTGACTATAATAGGTGATGTGATTACGCACCAACTCTTGAAATTGCCCTAAACCGTTGCTAAATCTTTAATTTTTGTTACCTTTGTATTATGCTAAAAACTGTAAACATATTCAATAAGAGAGCTAAATTCGACTATGAAATAATAGAAACATTCAATGCTGGAATTGTTTTAGCAGGTACCGAAATAAAATCCATTCGGTTGGGAAAAGCGAATATCACTGAGAGCTTTTGTGAATTCAGCAACAGCGAACTTTTTGCAATAAATACATATATCGAAGAATATACTTTTGGAAACCAATTCAACCACAAAGCGAGAAGCGAACGGAAATTACTTTTGAAAAAAAAGGAATTGAAAGGGCTTCTAAAAAGTGTTCAAGCCAAAGGTCTTACCATAGTTCCTTTGAAATTGTTTACCAATGAAAAAGGATTGGCAAAACTACAAATTGGACTTTGCAAAGGAAAGAAAACCTACGACAAACGCGAATCCCTAAAAGAACAAGACACAAAACGCGACTTAGACCGAATCAAAAAATCATTTTAAATTGAAAAAAGAATGAATTAAATTTTTTTATTTTTCAAAAAAATGACTAAATTTGTCAAGACAATTTAAAACACATTTAAAATGAAAACACTTCTCAAAAATGCAAGAGAACAAAAAGGGCTCAAAACCAGAGAAGTGGCGCAACTTTTAGGAATTGACCAAGCTTTAATAAGCAAGTTTGAAAGTGGCACTAGAAAACCCACTCGAGAACAGGTGGTCAAGCTCGCAACACTTCTTGATATTGACTTAGAAACGATTATGGTTGCTTGGCTGAAAGAAAAAATTCTTTACGAAATAGGTCAAGATGAGTTCGCACTAAAAGCATTATTAGTTGCAGAGCAGGAAATTAGATATCAAAGCAAACCCACAAAGAAAAAAGTATCTACTACACTTCAAAAAATTTTAGATGAAATAGATACTTTAAAGACACAACTAGATGGGTTTCGCCAGTTTGATAGCTATAGGATCGCACAAGCATTAGAGCTAGAATATACGTTTGAAAGTAATCGCATCGAGGGAAATACAATGACTTTGCGCGAAACAGATTTAGTTATCAATGAAGGTTTAACGATTTCCGGAAAAAGTATGCGGGAACATCTAGAAGTCATTAATCATCAAGAGGCAATTGCTTACATCAAGGATTTGATGCAAAGAAATAGTTCTATAAATGAGCGCGAAGTACTGTCTATACACAATCTTATTTTGAGAGGCATTCAACCCGAAGATGCCGGGCGTTATAGAAAAGTTCAAGTAATGATTCAAGGAAGCAGTCACATGCCACCCCAACCTTTTTTGGTAGCTAAGGAAATGGAAGATTTCTTTATTTGGTATGAAACTAATAAATCAACTCTACATCCGATAGTTTTGGCAGCAGAAATGCATGAACGTTTGGTTACTATTCATCCCTTTATTGATGGCAATGGTAGGACTTCGCGCTTAGTCATGAACTTGGTTTTATTGCAACATGGCTACATCATTGCCAATATCAAAGGATATTATGAAAGTAGAATGCGCTACTATCAAACACTGGAAACAGCACAAACTAAAAACTATAAAGAAGATTTTTTACTATTCATCGCTCAAATAGAAAAAGAAAGTCTAGAACGCTATTTGAGTATTATTGGTCAATAAAATCCATCTTTAGCTGATTTCCCTTTGGAAGAATGTTAAAGATGGAATTTTAGTTTTTATCTTCTAATAAAGGAACAAATCGAAATTCACCAAATTCATGTTTTTCGAATTGAGTTTCATTTTTTCGAATAAGTAAGGTCATTATTTGAACATCTTCTCCTAACGGAATAACAAGCCTACCTCCTATTTTTAATTGCGCCATCAACGGCTGAGGAATAAACGGCGCTCCTGCTGTAACTATAATACTATCAAATGGTGCATAACTTGGTAAGCCCTTGTAACCATCACCAAAAGAGAGATGTTTGGGACGAATATTCAATTTTGGAAATAGTATTGAAGTTTGTTTGAACAATTCTTTCTGTCTTTCAATACTAAAAACCTTAGCACCTAATAAGCACAAAACAGCAGTTTGATATCCTGAACCTGTTCCGATTTCTAAAACTTTATGCTCTTTTTTTACCTCTAATAATTGAGATTGAAAAGCAACAGTATAAGGTTGGGAAATTGTTTGACCTGCGCCAATGGGAAACGCTTTGTCTTGATAAGCGTAATCTTCAAAACTGGAATTCAAAAATAAGTGTCTTGGGATTTTTTTTATAGCATCCAAAACATTTTTATCGACAATCCCTTTTTGCTCTAAAACGCTTACTAATTGATTGCGAAGTCCTTGATTCTTGGCTGTATCTTTCAAAATTTACTATTTTATTTTGGTAAAAATAGCAAAGAATTTCTGATTTCAAATGTTGGATTATAAAATTAAATTTAACGGAATAATTGTCTCATATCGATAATAGATTAATCATTTTATTGCTATTTTTGTAAAAATTACATCGTTATGCTGAAAATTGGAGTATTAGGTGCTGGTCACCTAGGAAAAATACATTTGCGTTTATTACAACAATCTGATCAATACGAATTGGTTGGTTTTTATGATCCCAATCAAGAAAAT
The DNA here is from genome assembly GCF_056428945.1 of Flavobacterium sp. GNP010. Lineage (NCBI taxonomy): Bacteria > Pseudomonadati > Bacteroidota > Flavobacteriia > Flavobacteriales > Flavobacteriaceae > Flavobacterium > Flavobacterium sp. GNP010. The sequence continues at coordinate 5,595 of NZ_JBWJVK010000010.1, forward strand.
GCAGAAAAGGTTTCGAAAGAATTTGGATACAAACATTTTAGTACCATCGCCACTCTTATTCACGCAGTAGATGTAATTGATATTGTAACCCCAACGCTTTCTCATTATAAATGTGCAAAAGTTGCTATTAAATCGGGCAAACACGTTTTTATCGAAAAACCCATTTCAAATACCGTTGAAGAAGCTGAAGAAATTATCGCTCTAGCCAATGAATACAATGTAAAAGGGCAAGTAGGTCATGTGGAGCGTTTCAATCCAGCATTTATAGCTACAAAAAACATGATTGAAAACCCAATGTTTATTGAAGCACACCGTCTGGCTGAATTTAATCCTCGTGGTACCGATGTTCCTGTAGTTTTAGATTTAATGATTCATGATATTGATGCTATTTTGAGTGTTGTTAAGTCTAAAGTAAAAAATATTAGTGCCAGCGGCGTTTCGGTTATTAGTGACACACCAGATATTGCAAATGCTAGAATTGAATTCGAAAATGGTTGCGTAGCTAATTTAACAGCAAGCCGAATTTCGATGAAAAACATGCGTAAATCTCGTTTTTTCCAAAAAGACGCATACATTTCAGTGGATTTCTTGGAAAAGAAATGTGAAGTGGTAAAAATGAAAGATGCTCCGGAAGTTCCAGGCGATTTTGATATGATTTTACAAAATGCCGAAGGTGTAAAAAAACAAATTTACTTCTCGAATCCAGATGTAGAACAAAACAATGCCATTCTGGATGAATTAGAATCGTTTGCCGATGCTATCAATACTAACTCAACTCCAACAGTGACTTTAGATCAAGCTACAGAAGCACTTCGTGTAGCCTATCAAATTATTGATTGTTTTAAGAGATAATCTTTCCATTTTAAACTTTAAAATATTTAAATCCAAAATAAATAATGAAAACAATAGCCGTAATCGGAGCAGGGACAATGGGGAATGGAATTGCTCATACCTTTGCTCAAAGTGGTTTTACCGTAAAATTAATCGATGTTTCTGAGCAATCATTAGACAAAGGAATGGCTACTATTGCCGCAAATTTAGATCGAATGATCGCAAAGGGAACGATCACCGAGGAAGATAAAGCCAAAACAATAACTAACATAATAACCTATACCGATATAAAAGATGGTGTTGTAGGTGTCGATTTAGTGGTTGAAGCAGCTACTGAAAACGTAGAATTAAAGCTAAATATTTTCAAGCAATTGAATGATGCTTGTTCTCACGATACCATTTTAGCAACCAATACGTCTTCCATTTCCATTACTCAAATTGGAGCGGTTGTGACACATCCAGAACGCGTTATCGGAATGCATTTTATGAATCCAGTGCCAATTATGAAACTGGTAGAAATCATTCGTGGGTACAATACTAGTGCTGAAGTGACAAAAACCATCATGACACTCTCAGAGAAACTGGGAAAAACACCTGTTGAAGTAAATGATTATCCTGGTTTTGTTGCCAATAGAATTTTGATGCCGATGATTAATGAAGCAATCGAAACATTATACAACAAAGTAGCTGGAGTTTATGAAATTGATACCGTAATGAAATTAGGAATGGGTCAACCTATGGGGCCATTACAATTAGCTGATTTTATTGGGCTTGATGTGTGTCTAGCTATTTTAAATGTGATGTATGATGGGTTTAAAAATCCAAAATATGCGCCGTGCCCATTATTAGTCAATATGGTTCGAGCAGGAAAAATGGGAGTGAAATCCGGTGAAGGTTTCTATGATTATTCTGAAAGTAAAAAAGCCGAGAAGATTTCTAAACAATTTATATAGTCTCAATGTTTAAAAGTGGAAAGTCTTAAAGTCCGTTTCTTTAGACATTCGACTTTAGGACTTTAAGACTTTTGACATAATTATGGCTAAAATAGTTCCTTTTAAAGCAGTAAGACCTACGCGTGACAAAGTTTGTCTCGTAACATGTAGATCTTATGAAGAATACGTAAATGCAGAGCTTGCAGCGCAATTGGATTTTAATCCGCTATCTTTTTTACACATTCTAAAACCCGCATATACCAACCAAGAAAGCGTATCTTTTGAGAAACGATACCGACAGGTACATCAAAAATATGAAGATTTCAAAAATGAGGTCATTTTAGTAAAAGATAAAAAACCAGCCTTATATATTCATAAAATTGTAACCAAAACACAATCTTTTACAGGGATTATTGCAGGAACAAGTGTAGCTGATTACCAAAATGATATCATCAAAAAACACGAAGATATTATTGCTTTTAGAGTTCGATTATTGAAAGAGTATATGAAATATTCGAAGTTCAATACCGAACCGGTTTTAATGACCTATCCTGACAATAAAACCATTGAAAACTGGATTTATAATTGTACACAAAAGTTAGCCGATTTTGAATTTTCGACAACAAAAAAAGAAATTCATTATCTGTGGAAAATTGAGGATACCTTAGAAATAAATTGGCTTCAGAACATTTTCGAAAAAACGGAAAGTCTTTATATCGCAGATGGGCATCATCGAACTGAAGCTTTAAAATTGCTATCCGAAGAAAATAAGGGTACTGAAAATCAAGCAACAAATCATATTCTTAGTTATTTAATTGCTGAGAATAATGTAAAAATATATGAGTTCAATCGCTTAGTAAAAGATTTAAACGGACTATCAAAAGAGGATTTTTTAATAGCCCTTGCAAAGGATTTCACTGTAAACAACAAATTACAGCAACCATTTCAGCCAACGGAGAAGCATCAATTTGGGATGTATCTTGATAATGAATTCTATAGTTTAGATTTAAAATCTAAAAATGAAAATTTTGAAACTGCCTTAGACAGTTTAGACACTCAGATTCTTTATAAAAAAGTGTTACTTCCTATTCTTGCAATCGAAGATTTACGTAACGATGAACGAATTGAGTATCTCTCTGGAAAGCAATCTGTGCAAGAAGTAAAAAATAAAATAGATCAAGGAGAATTTGAAATTGGTTTTATTATGTATCCTTCAAATATAAGTGAGATAAAAGCTTTAGCCGACGCTAATCTTATCATGCCGCCAAAAAGTACCTATATTGAACCTAAATTTAGAAGCGGATTAGTGGTTTACGAACTTTAATAATAATGCTACTATTTAAAAAATAAAAAAATTTAAAAATGTCAATAGCTCAAAAATTACTAAATATACTTGCATCTTTACCGCAAAATGTTACTCTTGTTGCCGTTTCTAAAACAAAACCAATTCCTGACTTAATGCAAGCTTATGAAGCCGGTCAACGCATTTTTGGAGAAAATAAAATTCAGGAAATGGCAGAGAAATGGGAAGCGATGCCTAAAGACATTCAATGGCACATGATAGGTCATGTTCAGACCAATAAAGTAAAATATATGGCTCCGTTTGTAAGCTTAATTCATGGAGTCGAAAGTTTTAAATTACTACAAGAAATCAATAAACAAGCACTAAAAAACAACCGAGTAATAGACTGCTTACTGCAAATTTACATAGCTAAAGAAGACACTAAATTTGGACTTGATCAAGCTGAACTAGATGAAATACTAGCATCAAATGAATTTCAGTTACTGAAAAACATTCGCGTGGTCGGTTTAATGGCAATGGCAACTTTTACAGACAATAACGACCAAATAAAAAATGAATTCACCTTTTTGAAATCAATTTTCGACAAAACAAAAAAACTAAAAATTGAAAATTGCCAACTAGAAATTATCTCTATGGGAATGTCAGGCGATTACCAATTAGCAATAGAGTGCGGTAGTACCATGGTTCGTATAGGAAGTAGTATCTTTGGAGGACGAAATTGATTAACGATTTTTGATTAACGATTTTTGATTAACGATTTTTGACGCTAGCTATAGTAAACTGGCGAATCATTTCAGATGTTTCTTAACTTGAAACATTAAACATTAAACAAAAAATTTGTACGCAATACTAGACATAGAAACCACTGGAGGACAGTTCAACGAAGAGGGAATCACTGAAATCGCTATCTATAAATTTGATGGTCATGAAATAGTGGATCAATTCATCAGTTTAGTCAATCCTGAAATCCCAATTCAACCCTTTGTAGTCAAACTTACTGGCATCAACAACACCATGTTGCAGGGTGCTCCCAAGTTTTTTGAGGTTGCAAAACGCATCATCGAAATGACCAATGACTGTATTGTTGTGGCTCATAACGCATCTTTTGATTACAGAATCCTACGAACAGAGTTTAGACGATTAGGATACGATTTTGAAGCACGAACGCTCTGCACCGTAGAATTATCAAAAAAATTATTGCCAGAACAACCTTCCCACAGTCTAGGAAAACTAGTTCGCGCACTTGGCATCCCAATGGCAGATAGACATAGAGCCAGCGGAGACGCATTAGCAACAGTCAAATTATTTAAAATTCTTTTAGAAAAAGATTTAGAAAAAGAGATTGTCAAGGATTTTATAAAGCTCGAAATCGAGAAAGGAATTGCTCCAAAATTACTGGATATCGTGGCTAGCCTACCTGCAAAAACAGGAATCTATTACATCCACAACGAAAAAGGAAAATTGATTTATATTGGCAAAAGCCGAAACATAAAAAAGCGAATTAACCAGCATTTTACTGGGACAACTACAAAGTGCAAGAAAATACAAGATGAAGTATTTACAGTTACCTATGATGAAACAGGTAGTGAATTGATCGCCTTACTCAAAGAAAGTGAGGAAATAAAAATCAATAAACCAATTTATAACAGAGCACAACGAAAAAGTATTTTTCAACTCGCTTTATATGCCGAGAAAGATGAAAAGGGCTATCTTAACCTAAAATTACAGAAAGCAGACGGTCGAAAAAAAGAAATCACCTCTTTTACTTCGATCCAAGAAGGAAAAAACGCCCTGTTTAGAATAACGTCTCATTATCAATTATGTCAAAAATTGACTGGCTTGTATGTCACTAAAACCAACTGTTTTCAATATACTATAAAAGAATGTGATGGTGCCTGTATTGGATCAGTATCCTCAGAAGAATACAACGCCAGAGTACAAAATTTCATCGATAAAAATAGTTTCGAAAACCAAAATATGCTGCTTATCGATAAAGGAAGAACCATCAGCGAACGATCAGTTGTTATGATCGAAAACGGCATCTATAAAGGATTTGCCTTTTACGATTTAAATTACCAAATCAATAATGTAGAGATCCTCCGTAACATTATCATCCCAATGCAAAATAATCGTGACACAAAAAACATCATTCAAGGTCATGTACGAAGAAACAAAACGCTAAAAATAATAAAATTTTAAAAGTCTAATTTAATTTGTAGCTATTCCAGCTGTACACTGCAACTCCTCATTATTCCAGTTGTTTTTCTAGGGCATAAAAGGAACTTCCTTTGGTCGTTCTTTTAAACCCATAAAAACTAACTTTCATAATTCCGGGGTTTTCGCTTCCATCTGGGCTAAGAAAAATGAAATACTTAATCACTATTATCGGACCAACAGCCATCGGGAAAACTTCCTTAAGTATCGTTTTGGCTAATTACTTCAAATGCGAAATCATTTCCTGCGACAGTAGACAGTTTTTCAAGGAAATGACAATTGGGACAGCAGTGCCAAGCAAATCAGAGCTTGAGACTGTAAAACACCATTTTATCCAGAATAAATCTATTTTTGAAATCTATACGGTAGGTGATTTCGAAAAAGAAGCAATTACAAAACTAGACGAATTATTTTTAACAAATGATTATGCCATAGTAGTAGGTGGATCTGGTTTGTATGTAGACGCTATTTTAAAAGGTTTTGATGAATTTCCAGAAATAGACGCTTCAGTTCGCGCTACTATAAACACTAATTACGAAAAACTGGGCATCGGATATTTACAACAAAATCTCGAAGTACTAGACCCTAATTATTATAAAACACTATCCATCGAAAATCCACAAACCTTGCAAAATCCGCAACGCATGATGCGTTTTGTAGAAGTATGCATAGGTTCAGGAAAACCATACTCTTCCTTTATAAATCAGAAACAAAACAGTCGCAGCTTTACACCTATTTTAATTGGTCTGGAAGCCGACAGAAAGGTAATTTATAACCGAATCAATCAGCGCGTAGATCTCATGATAAATGAAGGACTTCTAGCTGAAGCAAAAACGTTATTCCCAAATAAAGAGCTGAATGCGCTGCAAACCGTGGGTTACAGAGAACTATTCAGTTATTTTGATAGAGAAATTTCATTAGAATTTGCTGTCGAAGAAATAAAGAAAAACACCAGACGATTTTCTAAACGCCAACTGACTTGGTTTAAAAGAAACGAAAATACAAAATGGTTTGATTTTGAAACGCCTTATGAAACTGTTGTTGCATACATAAATTCAAAGAAATAATCCATAATTTCTATACCTACAATTAAAACTTATAATTTATAATTCATAATTCTCAACATGCCTATCTCTCCAAATTTCACCTCAATTTTAAGCAAAGACTGGGAAATCAACTTTACACAATGCACACCAAATGGCTATTTAAAATTCACAGATCTGTGTAATATTTTGCAGTTAACGGCGGCAGCACATTCAGAAGTGGGTGGCATCAGTTTTACAGACATGCAGGAATTCGACCAAGCATGGGTTTTGAGCCGAATGCGTGTTGAAATCTCTAAATTACCAAAATGGGGAGATACTGTAACCGTAACAACATGGATCAACTCCTTAGAGAACTCGCGTTCCGTTCGGGCATTGGAAATGCATGTAAATGGAGAAAAAATTGTGGGTTCTGAAACTTTTTGGGCAGTTTTTAATACAAAAAAACGTCGGCCAGAAGGGTTGGCTTTACCGTATGAACATTTTGAATTATATCCTGAAAAAAGAGCTACACTAAATGGTTTTTCTAAAATAAACTTCAATAATGAGAAGGAAATCCTTTTTGAAAAAATAGTATTCCTATCTGATTTAGATATTGTAAACCATGTCAATAATGTCAAATACCTAGAATGGTGCTTGGATATGGTTGATGAAAATATAATATTAAATCAAAAAATTAAAAGTTTTGAAATGAACTTTTTAAAAGAATTATCTCTAAAAGATAAAGTGATAATTCATGAAAGTATTTCTAAAACTGAAACGGTTTTTAGTATTACAAAAGAGGACAAGACCTGTTTTGCTTTACAATTGAACTGGAGATAGCACAATTTCATTTGGAATTTTTCCGAAAATTTCTGCTATAAAATAAAAGTACTTTATTCTACAAAATCCTAGCCCTGATAGCAGTGAAAATCCTTTTTTCTCGTTTCTTTAAAGAGAAAAAAGATTGAAACGAATAGCAGGAAATGGCTTCAAAAAAAAGCCTCAATTTCTTGAGGCTTGTATCATTTATTGTGCTACTTTATTCTTAACCACTAATCTAAATCCTTCTCCGTGAATGTTCAAAATTTCTACATCTTCATCCAGTTTTAGATATTTTCTTAACTTAGCGATGTAAACATCCATACTTCTAGATGTAAAATAGTTGTCATCTCTCCAGATTTTTGTCAATGCTAACTCTCTTGGCATCAAATCATTTTCGTGAAGAATCAACATTTTCAATAATTCATTCTCTTTTGGAGATAATTTTATTGGTTCTTCAGTACTGAAAGTTAAAAAACGTAGTTTAGAATTCAAATGAAATTTACCAATATTAAATTCAAATTGAACTTGCTCAGCCTTCGTATCAGATGCTTTTCTTTGAATTATTGCTTTAATTTTCATAAGCAAAACTTCAGAGTCAAAAGGTTTATTCAAGTAATCATCAGCACCAGCTTTATATCCTTTAAGCACATCTTCTTTCATTGATTTTGCTGTCAAAAATATAATTGGAACTTCATTATTTTTCTCTCTAATTTCTTTTGCTAAGGTATAACCGTCTTTATACGGCATCATCACATCCAGAATACATAGGTCATACGTATCCTTTTTGAACTTTTCAAATCCTTCCATCCCATTCTTTGCCAAGGTTACATCAAAATCATTTAGCATTAAATAATCTTTTAAAACCGCACCAAAATTTAAGTCATCTTCAACTAAAAGTATTTTTTTATTTACATTTTCCATATACTAATTTATTAATGGTAATTTTATTATGAAGGTACTTCCCTTTCCCTTTTCACTTTCTACATATACTTGACCATTGTGGTCTTCAACAATTCGCTTTACATAAGCTAGACCTAAACCATGTCCTTTTACATTATGAATATCTCCCGTATGCTCTCTGTAAAATTTTTCAAAAATTCTTTTTTGAGCTATTTTACTCATACCTAGACCACTATCTTTTACTTTGATAATAATCATGTCTTTTACATTCTCGGTATAAATTTCAATTTCGGGAACATTAGGAGAATACTTGATAGCGTTTTCCAAAATATTCACAATCACATTAGTAAAATGAACGTCATTAATTAAAACTGTTGTTCTAATGGCTTTAAAATAGCAGGTTATTGTCCCTTGCCTATCTTCTAAAATTAAATTCACGTGATCTATTGCATCTTCAATAGTCTCATGAATATTATTTGATTCTTTCGTTATATCTAACTCTTTCTTTTCTAATTTTGAGATTCGCAATACGTTTTCTACTTGAGCATGCATGCGTTTATTTTCATCTTTAATCATCTGAAGGTATCTTAAAACCTTCTCCTTATCATCTATTATCTTTGGATTCTTTATCGCATCCAAAGCTAAATTTATTGTTGCAATTGGTGTTTTAAATTCATGAGTCATATTATTTATAAAATCATTCTTGATTTCAGAAATCTGACGCTGACGAATTAATTGATTCAATGCACTTGTATACGCAATCAAAATAATTAATGTAAAAACAATAGAAAGCACAGTAATACTAACAAGTTCCGACAATAAAAATTTCTTTTTTAAGGGAAAAGTAACCAATAATTGGTATTTACTATTTCCTTCATTATCCGTAAAAATTGGAATGGTATAGGTAGCATCTTTATCGTATTCAAAATCGTTAGACTTTATATTAGTAGCTAAATTGCCACTGTAAATACCAAATTCAAATTTTGTTTCGATACCATATTCCTCTAATTCTTTTTTAATCAATTTTTGCAAAACGTCAGTAGAAACACGTTCGTCTAAGGGCATTGCTGATAAAACATCCTTAGCCGAGATTTCAAATAGAGCGTTATCCAAAATATCCAAATTTCCAGACTTCTCAATTCTTACATCTGGTATCAAACTCTGATTAACACCAGATTTATCTAGATTATTGTTGTTGTAAACTTCGGTTACTCGTTTGGAACTAAAATTTTTAAATTTTTCACTATCAAATTTTTTATTAAGAAACGTTGGCGAAATATTATAATCTTCAGAAATGATACTGTTAGAGTATATTATTGTTTTATTAGTTCGTGGATTTTTTTGAACATAATAAAACTCTAAAATATCATCCTTTTTGGGAACTTTCCCCGTACTATCCTTGTAATGATTTATTTTATCATAAAAATTATATGACTCTTGCTTCTGAAGTTTATCTGCCACATTACCAATAATTTGCGTAACATGGAATTTAAACTGCTCATCATTATTTTTGAAAGAAGTATTAAACCAATACACTTGAACAAGAATTATCCCAATTAGGGATAAACTCATTAAAACAACAAGTAATTTAAAAAAAAATTTATTCATTGAAACAAATTTAGTATTTTAACGATATATTAAATAATACATTAACCAAACATTAACACCTATGGTTGTTTTTATGTAATCTTTAATAATTTAAGAATTTTATCAACTTCTAATTCTGTAGATTCGATCGTGATATTTTGAATGATAAAATCACTTTTTGAAATGCGCTGTTCATCAGTCCACTGCGCCTTAATCCGCTTCAAAACAAGTTCTTTTGTAGTGTGATCTCGAGCAATTACGCGCTGTATCCTTGATTCTAAAGGAGCTGTGACAGTTATTATATAGTCACAATTTTTATAATTACCGCTTTCAAATAAAATAGCTGCTTCATAAATAATTATAGGATGATCTTGCTGTTTAGATAACCACTGCGAAAAATGTTTTCGAACTGCTGGATGTACTATACTGTTAAGATTTTCTAATTTTTCAGTATTATTAAATACAATTTTGGCTAATTCTTCTCTGTTCAATGTATCATGATCAAATACACTAGTGCCAAAGACTTTTTTGATTTCGGCTATAATGGTTTGAGATTCCATAATTTTCCTAGCTTCATCATCAGCAATATAAACAGGCACACCATGTGATTTAAAATGATTTGCAATGGTCGTTTTCCCGCTTCCAATACCTCCAGTTAAACCTACTATTTTAGTCATACTACACTTTAAAAAATAATTCTGGAAATGCAACTTGTGGTTTCTGCTTCAAAATAATAATCTTGTAATACGATTTCATAAAACCTGTTCCATATCCGTAAAATTGTTTCCAAACCGCTATCAGCGATAAATATGCAATTTTAATACTTTTATTTTGGTATGCTGATGTTAAAAATAGCACCAAAAAGTAGACAAAATACAGTTGTAAGGGCAAATCAAAATTAAAAATAAGCATTACTAGAAAGGAACAAAAGAGTCCAATTATAAATACGGATGGAAAGAAAAAAGTAAGCTTATTGTGTTTTGGATACCAACTGTTAAGTATTGGCCTTGCTTTGCCAAATTTATTCACCTGAACAGAAAATTTATCCCAATCAATTCTTCGCTTGTGGTACACGTAGGCATCAGGAATGAGTCTGGTTTCAAAACCCAAATTCCACAATCGGATAGACAAATCAGGATCCTCGCCAGGATGAATATTTCCAAAACCCTTTGAAGCTTCAAATGCCTTTCGAGACAACCCCATATTGAAACTTCTAGGTTGAAACTTATCTATTTTCTCTGAACCACCGCGAATTCCGCCAGTAGTCAAGAAAGAAGTCATTGCAAAATTAATCGCTTTTTGAATATCTGAAAAACTGTCTAAAGCCCTATCTGGACCACCAAAACAATCTACAAAGTTTTTACTTAAAGCTGCATCAACTGCTGATAAATACTCTTTTGGAATAATACAATCTGAATCAAAGATGATAAAATAGTCACCTCTGGCTTTTTTCATTCCATAATTTCGAGAATCTCCAGGTCCTGAATTTTCCTTAAAATAATAGGAAATATCAAGCCTGTCTCCATATTTACTAGCAACATCCTTGGAGGCTAACGTAGATCCATCTTCTATTAAAACAATTTCAAAAATATCGTTATAAGTAGACTGGGACAAGCTCTCTAAAAGTTCATCCACTTCATCTGGACGATTATAAACTGGAATAATTAAGGAAAATAACATAACGTAGAAATGTGGTATTAAAGAAATTTTAAAGCTCAAAAAATTTTAACAAAGATAATCTTTATCCATAAAAAAACCATCAACAATTAAGTGATGGTTTTAGATATATTTCGTTTGCTAAAGTACCATTAACTTATACTGTCAATGTGAACCAATTCATTTGTATCCGTTTTATAATCAATTCCTTCTACGTCAAATCCAAATAAATTGTGAAAATCCTTTCTGTATCCTTCTAAATCTCCTATTTCAGATAAATTTTCAGTTACAGCCTCAATCCACAATTTAGCTACTTTTTCTTGAACATCAGGACGCATTTCTAAATCATCGATGCGAATTCTTCCACTTTCATCAACTGGAATTTCAGTACCAGTATACAATCTTTCTTGATACAAGCGTTGAATTTGTTCAATACATCCTTCATGTATTCCTTCTTCTTTCATTATTTTATATAATAAAGAAATATACAATGGAATAACCGGAATGGCCGAACTAGCCTGCGTTACCAGCGCTTTATTTACCGAAACAAAAGCTTTTCCATCAATGGCTTTTAAGCTATCTGTGATTGCAAATGCCGTTGCTTCAAGATGATCTTTGGCACGACCAATAGTTCCTTTTCTATACACTGCCTCTGTTAATGAGGGTCCAATATAAGAATAGGCTACAGTTGTAGCGCCAGGAGCCAGCAAGTTTTCTGCTTTTAAAGCATCAATCCACATTGCCCAATCCTCACCGCCCATTACGGCAACTGTGTTTTCAATATCGTCACCACTACATGGTTCAATAGAGATTTCAGAAACTTTACCCGAATGAAAATCGACTGTTTTATTAGTAAATGTACCTCCAATTGGTTTCAAAGTAGAACGATGCAAAACTCCAGTAACTGGATGCAGACGCACAGGTGACGCTAGACTATAAATAACTAAGTCCACTTGCCCTAAATCGGCTTTTATAAGGTTTATTGTTTGTTGCTTTACTTCATTAGAAAAGGCATCTCCGTTAACACTTTTAGCATACAAACCAGAAGCATGCGCCTCTTGTTCAAATGCTGCAGAGTTGTACCAACCTGGCGAAGCTGTTTTTCCTTCGGTTGGAGGTTTTTCAAAAAACACCCCAATAGTTCCTGCATTTGAACCAAACGCACTTGTGATTCTCGAAGCCAAACCAAATCCAGTTGAAGCTCCAATTACTAAGACTTTTTTAGCTCCGTTTATCGCTCCTTTTGATTTGATATATTCTATTTGATTTTTAACATTTTGCGCGCATCCTATAGGGTGAGAAGTCGTGCATATAAATCCTCTCATTCTTGGTTCTATGATCATATTCTTGCTTGTTCGTTTTTATAAATTTTATTGAAATTGTTCGATTATAATTAAAAAAAGACTCGTTTTAAAAGAAACAAATATAGAAGAAAATATTAGTTCAACAAGGCTTTGGCATGATTTAAGGCCGAATCAGAGACAACGGTTCCTGATAACATTTGAGCAATCTCTACCAATCGTTCCTCGTTATTTAATAACTTTAATTCGGATAATGTATCATCGCCAACCGTAGATTTAAATACTTTGAAATGCGCATTTCCTTTGGCAGCAATTTGAGGCAAATGTGTAATGGCAAAAATTTGCATTTCCAGACTCATCTCTTTCATGATTTCTCCCATTCTAATGGCAATTTCTCCAGAAACTCCCGTGTCAATTTCGTCAAAAATCAGCGTTGGTAATTTCGAATATTTCGCTAATATGGCTTTAACAGCGAGCATAATTCGCGACATTTCTCCACCCGAAGCAACTTTTTTTAATAACCCAAAATCAGTTCCCTTATTTGCAGAAAATAAAAACTGAAGGGAATCTTTACCATTTTGAAAATAGGTTTCAGTTGCATTAATATCAATATTGAATCGAACATTTGGCATTCCCAGAGTTTCTAAAATCGTGGTAAGCTGTTGCGATAAAACAGGTACAGAATCCAATCTATTAGCATGAATTGTATTCGAAAAAGCGTCTAGCTCCATTGTTTTTTGCTCAATAGCAACCGTTAACGCCGCAATATCTTCTTCCATGTTGCCTAATTCTAAAACTGAATTTTCGAGATTAGATTGTATTTCTAATAATTCAGTTATAGTTGCAACTTGGTGTTTCTTTTGCAAATTAAAAATCACTTGAAGCTTTTGACTAATCAAATCTAATTGCTCCGGATCATTAATCAACTTTTCTGCACTGCGATTCATTTCGCTAGCTATATCATCAAACTCGATGGTGATACTCGTAATTCGCTCCAACAAAGAATGATATTCTGAAGAAAATGGAGCAATCTTTTGTAAGGAAACCTTAATTTCATTCAAATTATGCAATACTCCTATTTGATCTTCATTGGTAATAGCCAACGATTTATCAATTGCTTCTTTTATCACTTCTACATTGTTCAACTGCTCAAAATCTGCCTCAAGCAATTCTTGTTCCCCTGCTTTTAATTGTGCAGCGACTAACTCATCTAATAAAAAAGTATTGTATTCTTGTTCTTTTTTAGATTCGCTTTGTTTTTTTAAAAGCGAATTTAATTTCGATTTATCCGATTTATAGCTTTTTAAAACCGCCTGATATTCAAGGATTGATTCTTTATTATTGGCAATCGCATCGATAATCTCGAACTGTACATTTTCATCTGAAAGTTCTTGAGTTTGCTGTTGCGAATGAATATCAATCAAGAACAAGCTCAATTCCTGAAGTTCTTGAAGGTTGACCGGACTATCATTGATAAAAGCACGAGATTTCCCCGAAGGAAGAATTTCACGTCTAATTATGGTTTCATTCTCATAATCTAAATCGTTTTCTTCAAAGAATGGAATCAAATTGTATTTTGAAATTTCAAAATGTGCCTCTATAACACATTTTTCTTCTTTGTTTTTCAAAGAAGTTAAATCGGCTCTTTTACCTAAAACCAAACCTATTGCTCCTAATATAATTGATTTTCCAGCTCCAGTTTCTCCAGTTATAATTGAAAAACCTTTTGAAAAATCGATGGACAATTTTTCAATTAAAGCATAGTTTTTTATCGAAAGTGACGTTATCATTTACTGTTGTATTTTGTGATGTGAAACTGAATTACCTAAAAATTGAAAACCAATTAATATTTTATCAGCATCCATTTACTTGAATTCAAAGGAGAGACTTTATTCAGATTATTGACCAAATCTGAAATGGTGATGCTAGGACCACCAGAAAAAATAGACACAATTTCATCTGATTTAGCATCGAAGAAAACACGAGTCAAAAAAGCGTTTGGCCGTGCAGTATTTAGTTTAACTAAATCACTAACAGATCCTTTTACTTTGTCTTTGGAGGCTTTCAAATCTTGATGCATCAAATCTAAACCCGTATGGTAGTCTAGCATGGTTTGACGTATTTGTTTAAAAGCAGGAGATAAAATATCGTTAACTAAAAAGTACCGATTTTGATTTCCGTCAGCCTGACTCCATCCTTTTGAACCGCCTTGTTGAGCAACGTTTAGTATGTTTTGAGCCGTTTCGAAGTAAAAATTTCCAGATTCAGAAACAAATGTGTCTGCATCCAATCCTAAAATCATATAGCTGTAAAAGGCCAAAACCGAAACTAAATTTGAATCAAATGTTGTCGGACTAAATACTAAATTTTCAAACTCGGTATATCTAAAATTAAAATCCTTATCGTTATAATTTAATACTGGTGAAGAATACGACGAATTAAATATTGGTCTAGACGATTGAACTTGAATGGTTGCTGTAAATTGATCAGAACTATTAGCCGAAACCGTAATGTACATCGAACAATTAATTTTTTCGTTTTGCTTTACTGCTTGACCTGTCCAATCTGTTTTGTTTACAAATTCACTAATTGAAGTTTGCAACGTTTTAAAAACTTGTTGATTGGTTACGCTCAGTTTCTGGGAATCCACTGTTACAATGCAGTTCAATTGTTGTGCCTTTGTAAATCCAAAAGTAAAAAGGAGCAAAAAAATAATTATTTTTTTCATCTGTAGATTTGTATAGTTGTAGAACGGTTGGCAATTGTTCAAACCTAGCATTTGTATTACAAATCCGTTTCACTTATTTCGATAAATGATTTTTTACTTTTTGTAAAATATCATCAGCAACTGCTTCTTTCGATTTCAATTCCATGGGTTCAATATTCAAATACTTATCAATAAAGGTAACTTTATTTGTTGGTTTACCAAAACCTGCCCCTTGATCTTGAAGCGAATTTAAAACAATCAAATCTAAGTTTTTTTTCTGAATTTTCAAGATAGCATTTTCAATTTCATTCTCTGTTTCTAAAGCAAAACCAATCAAAAACTGATTTATCTTGCGCTCTCCCAAAGAGGCTAAAATATCTTTCGTTTTTTCGAGCTCAATTGAAAAATTATCTGCTGTCTTTTTTATTTTTTGGTTCGCAACATTTTTAGGTCGATAGTCGGCAACGGCAGCTGCAGCAATTGCCACGTCTATATCATTGTATACATCATGACAGGCATCATACATTTCTTGTGCAGAAACAACATTAATGACCTGTATCAATGGATTTGAAACTTTACAATTAGTAGGACCTGAAACTAAAATTACAGACGCTCCTAAATTAGCAGCACTAATGGCTATATCAAAACCCATCTTACCTGATGAGTGATTGCCTATAAAGCGAACTGGATCAATTGCTTCGTATGTGGGACCGGCAGTGATTAAGATTTTTTTACCTTTCAGTGGCAGTTTACTGTTGAGATCATCTTCAATAAAAGCAACTATATTTTCTGGCTCGGCCATTCTTCCTTCACCTGATAAACCACTTGCTAGTTCACCACTTTCAGCAGGAATTATTGTATTACCAAATTGAGTTAAACTAGAAAAATTTGCAATAGTAGAGGGATGTTTGTACATATCTAAATCCATTGCAGGAGCAAAATAAACAGGACATTTAGCTGATAAATACGCCGCTACTAATAAATTGTCACACGTACCATTTGTCATCTTAGACAAGGTATTTGCCGTAGCTGGTGCAACAACCATCAAATCAGCCCAAAGTGCTAATTCAACGTGATTGTTCCATTTTTCATTTTCATCATCTTGATTATAAAAACTGGAATGTACTGGATTTTTGGATAACGTTGATAATGTAAGTGGAGTAACAAAATCCTTAGAAGCAGGTGTCATTATCACTTGGACATGTGCACCTGCTTTGATAAAAAGTCGAACTAATGTTGCTGTTTTATAGGCTGCAATTCCACCAGAAATTCCAAGTAGAATTTTCTTACCGCTTAAAACTGACATAGAACTATTATTTATTTGAATCTCTGTGGTAAATTTTGCCATCTAACCATTCTTGAACTGCTAGAGCATGTGGCTTAGGTAATTTTTCATAAAATTTTGAAACCTCAATTTGTTCTTTGTTTTCAAAAACTTCTTCAAGACTGTCATTATATGTAGCAAATTCTTCCAATTTCTCAGTCAATTCTTTTTTAATTTCAGAGTTAATTTGGTTTGCTCTTTTAGCCATAATTGTTATCGCTTCATACACATTACCAGTAGGCTCTTCTATAACAGTTTTGTTGTATGTTATAGTATTTACTGGAGCATTCGTCTTTTTTAAATCCATGACTTTATTTATTTAGTAAATTTTTGTAAATCTTTATCTATTCGAGCTAACATCTCAGTTGCTTCTTGCTTGTACTTAGTATCTGCTTTAAACTTAATCAAGTTTATTTGAGCTGCTTTTGCAACATTTAAACGCTCTTCCATTTTTGCAGGAACACTATTAATTGCTAATTTATAAGCTGAATCCAATTTGTAATACAACGCATCTTCTTTGTATGGAGTTCCTGGATAATCAGCTACAAAATTCTCTAGAGCAACAATTGCTGATTTGTAATCAGAAATGGTGTTGTACCCTTTTGCATTTTCGTATACCTTTTGTTCAATTTTTTCGCTTAGTACTTTTACAGCGGCATTTGCTTCTGCTAAGTATTGTGAGTTTGGATAATTATCAATAAAGGCTTGTAGTTTATCTAATGCTTTAGTCGTGTCTGCCTGGTCTAAGCTGTACACTGGTGATAACATTGAATAACTTTTTGCTCCTAGAAAAGCAGCTTCTTCAAGTTTTTCACTTTTTGGATAACCCGAAACAAAACTTTCAAATTGATACCCTGCTAATGTATATTGTTTTGTTTTGTAATAGGATTGAGAGAACATATAAAACAATTTTTCTGCTTGAGGCTTACCTCTATAAGCTGGGGCAATTTGCTCAAAAATAAGAATAGCTTTAGAATATTTTCCAGCGTCATACAATTTAGTAGCCATTTCAAATTTTACAGCGACATCTTCCGATTTTAATGCTTTTTGATATTCGTTGCAGGAACTAAACAAAGCTACGAGCAGTAATAGAGATACTATTTTTTTCATTTTTTTACTTTTTTGATGATTTCTTGGTTGAAATAATCCTTAAAATCATACCGAAGTTTCGGTGGCAAATTTAGTTATTAATTTAGCGACTTCAAAATATATTTTTTGTTTAAAAAAAAGCTTCTTTTTTATCCTTTTTTACTGATTTTTTGGACAAATTCATCAATTCTAACAGCAAGTGAATTGTCTACTTTTACAAGCGGTAAACGCACAGTGTTTTCTGCTATTCCTAAAGAATGAAAAACCTGTTTGATTCCTGCTGGATTACCTTGCTCAAAAATCATATCAATACAATCTGCCAAAAGGTACTGCGATTTGAATGCTTCATCGACTTTGCGATTTAAACCCAACCGAATCATTTCGGAAAATTCTTTGGGAAAACCTTGCCCTATTACAGAAATAACACCTGCACCACCAGCCAAAACCATTGGTAAAGCGATCATATCGTCGCCAGAAATTACTAGAAAATCTTCGGGTTTGTTTTTTAATAGTTGCATTGCTTGTACCATATCGCCCGCCGCTTCTTTTATGGCTACAACATTTGCAAAATCGTTGGCTAAACGCACTACTGTAGAAGGTAAAATATTACTAGCAGTTCTTCCTGGAACATTATATAAAATTACAGGGATTGGCGATGCTTCAGCAACTGCTTTAAAATGCTGATAGATTCCTTCCTGCGTAGGTTTATTATAATATGGAGAAACAGAAAGTATCGCCGCAAATGCTGATAAATCTCTTGTCTTTAACTCTTCAACAACTTTTAAGGTATTGTTTCCCCCTACTCCAAGCACTAATGGCAAACTACCATTATTAGCTTCGATTACAGTTTTAATTACTATTTCTTTCTCATCTTGGGATAATGTTGCATTTTCAGCCGTTGTACCCAAAACCACCAAATACTCAATTCCTCCGTCTATCGAAAAATGTACAATTCTTTTTAATGCTTCGATGTCTACAGAAAAGTCTTCTTTAAATGGGGTCACAAGAGCAACACCAGTTCCTATTAATGCTTGCATATTATATTTATATTTTGTTAAGTATTTTTAAATATTTGAATAACTCGCTTATGAAAAGTTTAAAATCACTCCCATCTGTTTGAATCATAAAATGATTCAATCTTTTATCAATCGACGAAAATCCAACTTTGAATAATGCTCTTGAACTGTGAGTAACTTTTAAAAGGATTGTCTTTTCTGCATCGTAATAACTTATTAATAAATCGAATTCTTTATTTATAAAATCATTGACTTCTGCCGAAGATATTTTTCCATTCCATCTTAAATGCTTTGCTCCAAAAGCAATTCGTTTTTTAGTTTCTAATGTATTAAAAGTATCACTGTAAATGATGACCGTTATATTCGCCGCAAGGATTCCGTTGACTTCCAGCTGTTTCACTAAAGATTCTGTCTCGCTAAAAACACTTGCATCTACAAGTAGACCTATTTTTTTTATAGCCTGAGTAGATTCACTATTTTTTAAATTTTGAAAGCTTTTTTTTAATGTTTTTTTTACAATAAAATCTTTAAAATAATTTAAAAACATAGTACTTTTACTTGATTACAAAATTAATTAATTAAGTCGCATTTAAAATGGTAAATCTAAAAAAGTATAACGATGTTTCTAAACTTTTTGTTATATTCTTAACATTTTTTTTTGTTGCTTCCTGCAGCAAACAAAACTACAACGTTACTAAGATCGAAGGAAAACGGATCACAATTACTGAAAAAGAAAACCAAGTTCCTGAAATTGAAAATTTTATCAAACCATATCGAGAACATATCAATAATGATTTAGACAGTATTCTAGCCTATTGCCCAGAAACATTAGATAAAAGTACTGGAAAATGGCAAACTACAATTGGAAACCTAATGGCTGATGTTACGTTAAGTAGAGGAAACATTGTTTTTCAATCCCGCGAAAAAAAGAATATAGATATTTGTTTACTGAACAGCGGCGGTATTCGTTCGATACTACCAAAAGGTAATGTTACAGCTAGAACCGCTTTTGAAATCATGCCTTTTGAAAATAGTTTGGTTGTCATTGCATTAAAAGGAGATCAAATAATTGAAATGGTTGATTTCTTTATCGCTGAAAAAAAATCACATCCGTTAGCAGGAGTCACTTTTACAATAGACAAAAATAAAGTTGCCAAAAATATTTTCGTGCAAGGAAAGCCAGTTCAAAAAGAAACTATTTATTATGTAGGAACCAATGACTACTTGTCTAATGGTGGGGACAATATGAACTTCTTTAAAAAAGGAGTTCAAAAATTTGATCTACAATACAAGTTGCGAAATATACTAATTGATTATTTTAAAGAAGTGGATACCATAACTGTAATAAAGGATATCAGAATTACAGAAGAATAAAAAATTCGAATTTAGATAATAAAATAGTTTTAGAAAACATAAAGCCCTAGCCCCGATTGAAGGGAAAATCATTTTTTATCGTTTTTCACAATAAAAAATATTGCACCAAAAAGCGGGAAATAGCTCCAAAAAAATATAAAATGAAAAGAAGAGAATTTATAGAAAAAACAGCTGCGAGTTCAGCTTTACTTAGTTTAGGTTTATCATTAAGTAGTTTTGAAACTTCACAGAAGAAACACCTGACCGTGTTACACACAAATGATGTACACAGTTATATTGATCCATTTCCTGCGGATCATCCAAGAAATGCTAATATGGGCGGTGTAGCAAGAAGGGCAGCCTTAATTGAAACCATTAGAAAAGAGAACCCAAATGTATTACTACTTGATGCAGGCGATATTTTTCAGGGAACTCCGTACTTTAATTATTATGGTGGAGAATTAGAATTTAAATTGATGAGTATGATGCAATACGATGCATCGACCATAGGAAATCACGATTTTGATAATGGTGTAGAAGGCCTGTACGCACAACTACCGCATGCTAAATTTGAGTTTCTATCTGCCAACTACGATTTTAAAAATACAGTTATGGATGGACAGGTAAAACCGTATAAAATTTTCAATAAAAACGGTATAAAAGTAGGTGTTTTTGGACTTGGGATTGAACTTGCAGGATTAGTTGACAAAGGCATGTACAAGGAAACCGTTTATAATGATCCTATTGAGGCCGCTCAGGATATGATACGTATATTAAAAAAAGAGCAACATTGTGATTTAGTGATATGTTTGTCGCATCTGGGATATAAATATCGAGATGAGCCTAATAAACTTTGTGACTTGAAGTTGGCCGAAATGACGCAGGATATTGACTTAATTATTGGTGGACACACACATACTTTCCTCGATAAACCAACTGTAGTAAAAAATCAAGTTGGCAAAGAAGTATTAGTAAACCAAGTAGGATGTTACGGTATTAACCTTGGAAGAATTGATTTTTATCTAGACAACGATAAAGCTAAAGCCTTTGAAGGGAAATCGATTATTGTTTAACAGTAATCGATTTATTTCAGTTTTTTGTTACTAATAATGGCCCTATTAACTACTTGCTTTTTGAAAGTCGTTTAATTGCTCAGCATCCATCACAAATTTGTAAAAAGTATAATAACTAGTGGCAAACAAAACCATACCCAACGGCCTTAAATAGGTTGGCGGAAAATCAGATAAAAAACATTTTTCAATAAAAACTATAAAATACAAGGCTATCGACACTAATCCAAAAATGGATAACCACGGAGTATAACTGTCTAGATTCATAAAATAATTAGACAAAACAAGGCCAGCAAGAATAGATACTAAAATGTTTTGTGCTACCAACGGAAAAAAACTGTCTTTTGTAATTTCATCTGAAATGGTGAGTAAATATGAAAAAACAAAAATAAAGGGAACAGTCGCGATTATAACTGGCACAAAATCTTTTATTTTATTTAATTTAACGACACAAAATACAATTAATATCCTGTGAACCATAATACTAACCAATCCTATATTTAAAAAGAGTTCTGAATCAAAAAGAATAAAAATACTGGTCAACAACAAAAAAAACAGAGTACATAAAAAAAGCCAACTTCTTTCCTTAGAACTTATCCAATACAAATACATTAACAGCAGTGCTACCAATGGTTTGAATGCAAAAACAATTGCTTCAAATGAAAATAAATTAGCTAAAACTTCAACAATAACAACCGCAAAAAACAACCAAACAATGGTCTTGTCATGTAAAAAACTATTTTTTGGAGTTTGTATTTTCATGTTTTTTCACTGAATTAAATTCATAAAATCATCTTCTGAAATTATTGAGACATTTAGTTTATTCGCTTTTTCTAATTTGGCTGGACCCATATTATCACCTGCAACTACATAATCTGTTTTAGCAGAAATAGAACTTCCTACTTTTCCTCCATTATCTTCAATTGCCTTTTTTAAATCATCACGAGAAAATTTTTCAAAAACTCCTGAAACTACAAAGATTTTTCCGGAAAGTTTTTCAGTAGCATTTAGATTTATCTTCTCTATAATTTCAAATTGAATACCGAATTTCTTGAGCCTCTCAATGATTACTATATTTTCTTGATTTTCAAAGAATTCAACTACACTTTGCGCAATTCGATCTCCAATTTCATCGACTAAAACCAAATCGGATACCGATGCGTGACTCAAGGCGTCAATATTTTTATAATGCTTGGCCAGTTTTTTAGCGACCGTTTCTCCTACGAATCGAATGCCTAATGCAAACAATACACTTTCGAAAGGTATGTGTACTGAGTTTGCTACTCCTTTTACCAAATTTTCAGCTGATTTTTGAGCCATTCGCTCCAAAGGTAGAATTTGATTTACTGTCAATTCGTATAAATCAGCATAATTATGAACTAATCCGTTATTGAAAAGCAAAGCTACCGTTTCGCCTCCAAGTCCTTCTATATCCATTGCTTTCCTCGAAATAAAATGCTGGATCCTCCCTATAATCTGCGGTGGACAACCATAAAAGTTGGGACAATAATGGTTTGCCTCGCCTTGACTTCTCACTAATTCCGTCTGACACTCCGGGCATTGTGTAATGTATTTTGTTGGCTCTGTATCAACTGGGCGTTTGCTTAAATCAACAGCTATAATCTTAGGAATAATCTCTCCTCCTTTTTCTACAAAAACAGTATCATCTATTCGAATGTCTAATTTTTCAATTTGATCTGCATTGTGTAACGAAGCTCTTTTTACAATTGTTCCCGCTAATTGCACTGGTTCTAAATTGGCGACAGGAGTTATAGATCCGGTACGACCAACTTGATAGGAAATTGAATTCAACCGAGTAGCAACTTGTTCTGATTTGAATTTATAGGCAATAGCCCAACGCGGTGATTTTGCAGTATACCCTAATTCCTCTTGATGGTGAAAAGAATTTACTTTTATCACAACTCCATCTGTTTCATATGGCAGATTGTGCCTATGAACATCCCAAAATGCTATAAATTCGAAAACCTCTGATAAATTTTGAGCTAGTTTAGTTTCCTTTGGAACTTTGAAACCCCAATTTCTGGCAGTTTGCAATCCATCAAACTGCGATTGAAAAGGAAGGTTATTTCCAATTAAAAAATACAGGAGACAATCTAAGGATCTTTTGGCCACCTCGGCACTATCTTGCAATTTTAAACTCCCAGAAGCTGTATTCCTGGGATTAGAATACGGTGTTTCACCAATTTCTATCAAATCTTGATTCATTTTTTCGAAAGCAGCAAATGGTAAAATAATTTCACCACGAACATCAAATATAGGCGGAAAATTGCCTTTCAATTGCAACGGAATCGATTTTATAGTTTTGATATTGTTGGTTACATCATCCCCTTGAAAACCATCGCCTCGAGTCACGGCACGTTTCAATTGTCCATTTTCATAAGTAATACTTATCGATGCACCATCATATTTTAACTCACACGTATATTCGAGAGGAACTGCTCCTAAAACTTTTTGAATGCGATTTTCCCAATCTATTAAATCTTCCTTCGAATAGGAATTATCTAGGGAATACATGCGATGATCGTGAGCTACTGTTTGAAAATTTTTTGTAATAGCACCACCCACTCGCTGTGATGGTGAATTGGCATCAAAATATTCTGGATATTTATTTTCTAAATCCTGAAGTTCTTTTAATTTTATATCAAAATCATAATCTGAAATTAATGGTGTGTCCAACACATAATAATTGTAGTTATGTTGGTTTAATTCTTCCCTTAATTTTTGAATTGAATTTTGAATATCCATAGAAATAAAAATTGGCTATTTTAGTTTTGAAAAAGTGTACTAAAATAACCAATTAAAAATAAATAGCAATACAATTATGAGGTGATAATCGTATTTATTTGTTGGTATAACTGACCGTCACTTAGGAATGAGCCTTGCTGAATCAATTCAAAAATAGAACTATTGCGTTCCTCAGTAAACTCTTTTTTTCCTATTTTCATTTCGATAGTTTCGGTAAACATATTATCGCTAAGCCATTGTAAACCATCTTTAGTTAAAAAATCAACATCGGTAACTAATGATTTCAAAACAATGGACTGCACATACGTATCAAAACAATGAAATAAGAAAATATGGTTTTTAGAAAAATGTTCTAAATACGTTGCTTTTGACAGTACACCTTCCCAGATCAAATCGGAAAATACATCTAACTCTTGCTCGGCAACTTCTGGCTTTTCTGCTTTAATCTTGTCCCACTCTGCTTTATCTATTGCTTGAGTAGCTAGAAAATTTGTAAATTCTTGTGTTAATTCTTCAAATTGTTCTTTTGTTAATCTTGAATATTTCATGAATTATAATTTTGCTGTATTTCCTATTATGGTCTTTATTGAATATAAAAATGAGTGCAAATTTATAATTTTAAAAACAAAAAAGCCTTCTTTTTCAAGAAGGCTTTAGAGAACTATTTATAAAAATTAGAAAATATATCTAATTCCAAATTGCGCTTGCCATCTGGACAATAAACTAGCGTCGTAATTGAATGTTTTAGTTTGAGTTCCATTAAAAGTGTAAGTAGGCTCTTTTGTGTTTTGATCAACAGAAACTCCTATTGGTTGTATACTAGTAGGAACTTGTACTAATCCCCAATCAGAATTTAATAAATTTCCAACATTTAATATATCAACACTAAACTGAATTGTATTTGTTTTATCTGAACTTGAAGAAGGTTTAAAATTATAATCTTGGATTAATTTCATATCCCATTTTCCTCTCCAAGGCGCTAAAGCTCCATAACGCTCAGCGTATTGGCCTCTTCTTTCACTTAAATATTTATCATGATTGATAAAAGCATCAAACGCTGCTCCTTGTCCTGGCCCACTAAATGTCATAGCTCCAATTTCAGCCGTCGTGGGTACATAAATTAAATCATTATTAACAGATCCGTCATTATTAATATCACCTCCATAGATATAATTAAAACGACCACCTTGTGCATATTCAAAAAGTGTAGAAACAGTAGTAGCCCATTTGTCATTTGTACCGTATTTCCATTTCTTAGATGCTACACCAATAAAACGGTGCGTATCTCCGTATTTTGAATTAGACAAAACGGCATCATTTACATTTCCCAAAGCTGGATTAAATGCAAAAGCGTCACCCGTAATTTCTGCTTCGATAGAATTCACATCTTTAGCTATTAAATAATTATAAGCTAAACTCGCAAATAAACCGTTATCAAAAGTTCTTTGTAACTTAAATGATGTGTTTAAAACATATCCTTTATTAGAATTAGTCATTACATACGCGTTATTAGCGCCTTTATCTGTAGCATTGTAAATTACTCTTTTATCAACACCCGCAAGAATTCCAGATGGAGTACTTAAACCCCAGTTTTGCACATGAACACCATTTATATCTTTGTTGTACGACATATCAAAAGTTGCAATATAATTGTTTTCAAAACGGTGATCTAAACCTAAACTTGATCTCCACACTTGAGGCCACTTAAAGTTTTTATCCATGATTTGAAAGAAACCATCATCAGCACCACTCACTTGATTTCCTAACCATACAAATGGAAGTTTTCCAGTAAATACACCAGATCCACCACGTATTTGAGTAGTTTTTTCTCCATTAACATCCCAGTTGAAACCCATTCTTGGTGACCAAAGTAATTGATCTGTTGGTAATGTAGTTGAAATTAATGTTTCATTAGCCTTCGTTTTAGGATTGTAATACAAGACACTGTTATTTCTTGTAGCTCCGTTTTGAGTGTCAATGTATTTTTGAATCAAATCAGAAGTATCAAAATACAACGGTTTGTCAACTCTTAATCCTAAAGAAAGTTTGAAATTATCGGTGATATTCCAATCATCCTGAGCATATAATGCAGCTTGACCTACATTAAGTTCTGCTAATTTCCATCCATTATCTGCACCTACTTTAAAGTTATTTTTATCTGCAGCAGTAGTTTGTGCATATAATAAATTTTGAGCAATAATACTTGTTGCAAATGGTTTAGCAGCATCATTCAAAAAGTCTTGAACACTAAAGTATGGAGAGAAAAAGGTTCCAGCGTACCCATTTGGATTCCCAAAATTGTCGTAACCTGCTAAGTTAAATGAATTTTCAAATTGATATTTCTCAAAAGAAGCACCAAAAGTAAAAGCATGTTTCCCTACATTATAACTTAAATTATTCGTGATTTGAAATACTTTTTGATCTAATGTATTGTTTATTGAAAAAGGTTCGTGACCAGCAATGATATAATTTGAACCATTACTTTGAATATTTATTACCGGAGCTGGTTCAGAAAAAGGATTTCTAAAATCATTAAAATGGGTATAACCAGCTTGTAATTTATTAGAAACAGTTTCACTTATTTTTGAGTTTAGCTCCACTAACACAGATCTTAATTCGTTGTTAATTTGATATCCTGATTTTTCGAATTGAAGTGTGTTTGCATCTGGACCTCTAAATCCTAAAGCAGATGGATGAGCTGGTTTGTCTTTTGCAGCATTCAAAAAGTTATAAATGACAGCAAGCTTATTGTTGTCATTAATGTTCCAATCTAATTTTATAATCCCTTTATTAGAATTGGTATTATGTTTAAAACCTTGGTAAGCTCCTGTATTGTATCCCAATCTACTTAAAGCAGCAGATACTGCAACCAAATCAGATTCTAAAACTCTTGATTCATTTACACCTGTTACACCATCACCATTATTAGCAACAAAATTTGATCCTAAGTCACTACGCTTATCGATTTCATAATTGGCAAAGAAAAACAACTTGTCTTTTACAATCGGACCTCCAAAGCTAAAACCAGCTTGCGTTTGTTCTAAAGAAGGTACAAAAATCTCTTGTCCTTTTATTTTACTTCCTGTTAGATCTTGATTTCTAAAGAAAGCATAAGCAGTTCCATGAAATTCATTTGTTCCTGATTTAGTAACAGCATTTACAGATGCACCAGTAAAACCAGATAAAGTGACATCATAAGGCGCTGTAGCCACCTGAATTTGCTCTATTGCATCCAATGAAATAGGTTGCGAACCAGTTTGTCCTCCCGGAGTAGCAGCATCTAATCCGAATGGATTGTTAAAAACAGCTCCGTTTAAAGAGTAACTGTTGTATTGATCATTACGACCACCAAAAGAACCTCCACTTGCAGATGGCTCTAAACGTGTAAAATCATCCGCTGACCTTGATATTGTTGGCAACGAAGTTAATTCTTTCCTTCCAATAGTAGTTTCGGCACCCGTTCTTCCATTACCAAATACTTTATTCTTAGAACCTGTAACTTTTACTTCAGTAAGTTGCTGACTCACATCATTTAGTTGCGCATCCAAAATTAATGGTTTACCTAACTCTAAATATACTTCATTGTATACTTGAGATTCATAACCTACAAAGGAAATGGTAATTTTGTAGGGCCCGCCAATACGCATATTTAGCATATTGTATCTACCATCTACATTTGAAACTCCCGAGTACTTTGACCCTGTAGGAGTATGAATAGCTAAAATAGAAGCAGCTGGAAGTGTTTCACCCGCCGTACTTTTTACAATTCCTTTAATACTTGATGTTGTCGTTTGCCCCAATATGGTAACAGAACTACAAAAAATCAGCAGTAGTGTGATAATTTTTTTCATTTGTTTGTTTGTTTGTGTGTTATTTGTGGCGCAAAATTAGGCAAAAAAAAATCACTCCGAAGAGTGATTTTAATATTTTATTAACAGAAAGTTAATGTTTTTTTATTTTTCTGCAACAATTTCGTAATCTAATTCAACGATAACATCTCTGTGCAAACGAACACTAGCAGTATATTTACCAGTACGCTTAACGATTCCGCTAGTTATGAATTTTCTATCAATGCTTTGACCACCTTTAGCTAGAGCTTCTGCGATGTCTATATTGGTAATTGAACCAAATAATTTTTCACCACCTGCTTTTGCAAAGATTTTAATTTCGATAGCTTTTAAAGCTTCTGCTAATGATTTTGCATCAGCAACTACTTTAGCTTCTTTATGCGCTCTTTGTTTTAGGTTTTCAGCTAATACTTTCTTTGCAGATGAAGTAGCTAAATGAGCAAATCCTTGTGGGATTAAAAAATTACGACCGTATCCATTTTTCACAGAAACGATATCATCTTTAAATCCTAAATTTTGAACGTCTTGTCTTAAAATAAGTTCCATGTTGTTGTCCTTTGTTATAGAAGTTAGGTTTCATATGTTTAAATGTTACTTTTTATAGGTAACATATGTTATCGCTTTTTAAATTTTGTTTGTTTTACAACAAACTCTTTTTTTGAAAGCGATTTCATGTTTCAGAAAACCAACAACTGATTTTAATAATTATTTAAGTAAATCCGCCACATATGGCATTAAAGCTAAGTGACGTGCTCTTTTCACAGCAACTGAAACTTTTCTTTGGTATTTTAATGAAGTACCTGTTAAACGACGAGGAAGAATTTTTCCTTGCTCATTAACAAATTTCAATAAGAAATCAGCATCTTTATAATCAATATATTTGATTCCTGATTTTTTGAAACGACAATATTTCTTTTGTTTGTTTGTTTCTATGTTCAAAGGCGTAAGATATCTGATATCTCCGTCTTTTTTTCCTGAAGCCGATTGTTGTAATGTTGCCATGATAATTAAGCTTTTGTAGATTTTAATTTAGTTCTTCTTCTTTCAGCCCAAGAAATAGCGTGTTTGTCAAGACTTACAGTCAAGAAACGCATAACTCTTTCGTCACGTCTAAATTCAGTTTCAAAAGCAATCAGAACTTCTCCAGCTACTTTGAATTCGAAAAGGTGGTAAAAACCAGATTTTTTGTTTTGAATTTCGTAAGCCATTTTCTTTAGGCCCCAGTCTTCTTTCGACACCATTTCTGCTCCTCTACTAGTAAGAAAATCTTCAAATTTGCTTACTGTTTCCTTTACCTGAACTTCAGATAAAACGGGATTTAAAATGAAAACAGTTTCATAATGATTCATAAATATATATTTATTTGTTATTTGGGTGCAAAAGTAATCAATAAAACTTAGAAAACAAGTTTGATTTGATTTTATTCGATGTAAGGTAAAAAAATCCGCTTAATTGATGGTAGATATCCGAAAAAGTAATATATTTACTCAGTCAAAGCTAAAAATCAAATTTATGAAACTAAACTGTGTTGTAGTAGATGATAGTTCTATACAAAGAATGATTATCGCGAAGTTAGTAAATAATCATCAAAATCTGAATTTAATTGGTGATTTTTCAAATGCAATTGAAGCCAGGAGTTGTATGTCTATTCATAATGTAGATCTTATTTTCTTAGATATAGAGATGCCTGTTATTAGCGGTTTTGATTTCTTAGATGGACTCAAAGTTAAACCACAAATTGTTTTCATTACTTCAAAAGCAGAGTATGCGATGAAAGCTTTTGATTATGATGCCACGGATTACTTGCAAAAACCTATTGCAATCGATCGGTTCAACGCATCGGTGAAAAGAGCTATCGATTTGCATTTGTTAAAGAAAGAAAATAAAGAAGAAGAAGGCGAACATATTTTTATAAAAAGTAATCTAAAAAAGTTAAAAATATTCACTTCTAAAATAAAATGGATTGAAGCCTTTGGTGATTACGTTAGAGTTGTTACCGAAGAAGATAGCAATCTAGTACTTTCTACCATGAAAGCTTTTGAAAGCGATTTACCTAAGGAAAAATTTGTTCGTGTTCATAAATCATACATCATTAATATTGATAAAGTAGAACGATTTAATAGTAAGTTTGCTGAAATTGGAGTAACTAAAATTCCATTAAGTCGCCATAAAAAAGAAGATTTAGTAAAAGCACTTGCCGTTTCATAAGCAATCAGTTTTAATAAAAATCTACATTTAACGCAACCTTTATAGCTCTGTATTGAGCTACAGCCTCAAAACTATTCAATATTTTTTGGATAGTTTTTTTTGTGGTTACTATCGATATATTTTGTGGTATTTTAATAATGATTGTTCGTATGTATTCATTCCTAATTCGGCTAATTGCTGGTTCTTCAGGTCCTAACACGGGCATATTTAAATTTTGACTTAATACTTGATACAACCACATCGAACCTTCTTTTAATTTATCAAAATCACGTTGTTTCAAGGTGAGCTTTATAATCCTAAAATACGGAGGATATTTATAAATCTGGCGGTCATACAGCTGCTCCTTATACATCCCTACATAATCCGTATTGGTCACTTGCTGAATGGTATTATGGGCGGGATTATAGGTTTGAATCACTACTTTCCCCTGCTTAGCGGCGCGTCCTGCTCTACCTGCAACTTGTGTCATCATTTGAAAACTTCTTTCAAATGCCCTAAAATCTGGATTGTACAACATATTATCGGCATTCATAATCCCAACCAAACTAACATTATCAAAATCCAGACCCTTAGCGAGCATTTGGGTGCCTACTAAAACATCCATTTCCCTATTCTTAAAACTGTCGATAATTTTTTCGAAACCAAATTTACCTCGAGTTGTATCCTGATCCATCCTCCCAATTTTTGCGTTTGGGAAAATAGTGACCAGCTCCTGCTCTATTTGCTCCGTTCCAAAACCTTTTGTAGTCAAATCAACACTAGAACAAGCTTGGCAATGCGTAGGTTTAGCCATGGTAAATCCACAATAATGACAACGCAATTGATTTTTATGTTTATGATACGTTAAACTTACATCGCATTGCTGGCATTGCGGCACGTGACCACAAGTAATGCATTCAATAATAGGTGAATAACCCCTTCGGTTTTGAAATAAAATCACTTGCTCTCCTAATGATAATGCAGTATTTATTGCTTCAATTAAAACATCACTAAAATGTCCTATCATTTTTTTACGAAAGTACTTGTCTTTTAAATCTACCAATTCAATTGTAGGCATCAATACGTTTCCAAAACGTTCCGTTATTTCTATTAGACCAAATTTATCTGATTTGGCATTAAAATAGGTTTCAATACTTGGCGTAGCCGAACCCAAAAGTACTTTTGCTTGATGCGATTGCGCCAAAACAATAGCAGCGTCCCTTGCATGATACCGCGGTGCGGGATCGACTTGTTTAAAAGTTTGTTCGTGTTCCTCATCAACAATTATGAATCCGAGGTTGTAAAAAGGCAAAAATAATGACGACCTTGCTCCAATTACCACTTGAGCTTTCTCAGAATTGATCAGAACTTGGTTCCAAACTTCAACCCGTTCGTTGTTGCTGTATTTAGAATGAAAAACGGCTACTTTATTTCCAAAATAAGTTCGCAAACGACCAACTAACTGTGTCGTTAAAGCAATTTCAGGTAACAAATACAAGATTTGTTTTCCAGTTTGTAAATATTCTTGGATTAACTTAATATAAATTTCTGTTTTTCCGCTCGAAGTAACGCCATGCAATAAAGAAACATCTTTTTGAATAAAACTTGCTTTAATCCCTTCAAACGCTATTTGTTGAGCCGTGCTGAGTAGCAATTGATCTTCCCGAATTTTTCCGTTAAAATGCACGCGATCTTCTTGAATAAAATAATCTTCGAATATCTCTTTTTCAATTAATGCTTTAATAATGGCTGCAGAAGAATTAGACGTTTCAAGAAGTTTTTTTACCGAGATTGGTTTAGCTCCGCTACGTTCGGCTTCCCCTCGGGTCTTTTCAATAGCAGTTAATTGAAAATAGTGTAGTACAATTTCTTTTTGTTTATTGGCATTTTTGAGTAACTCTAACAAATCACCTAATCCTGCATTTGATTCATATTTAGAATGCAAACGAATATAACGTACTACTTTCGGTTTGTACGTTTCTTGAATTTCTTCTTGTAAAACAACTAAATTTTTATCGATTAATTTTTGAATGACAGGAAAGATATTCTTCTTGTTCAAAATAGAAATAATATCCAGAATTTTTAGAGCACTTTGCTGTTGCAAAGCTTCGTAAACTAAAAATTCATCATCAGAAAGCAGACTAGTATCTGCAATAGTATTCGTTTTTTGAGAAATTACCGTTTCACTTTCTAGCAAAAGCGCACTCGGCATAGCTCCTCGATACACATCGCCAATGGAACACATATAATAGGAAGCAATCCATTTCCAATGTGCAATTTGAATTTCAGTAACGATTGGTTGTTCCTCTAAAATTTGATGAATTTCCTTGGCATCGTACAAAGCGGGTTTGTTTTGATGTATATCAATTACTAATGCCGTATAGATTTTACTTTTACCAAAAGGAACTGCTAGCCGCATTCCAATTTTTATAAAATGAAATTCTGCTTCAGAGACGCTATAAGTAAAGGTTTTAGCTAGTGAAAGTGGTAAAATTACATCAACGAAATGCATTTGTACTTTAGTATTGGTTATAAATTTCTAGTAGTTATAATGCTTTGCATCAATACCTCAATACTTATAATTATTTTACTCTATTCCAGATTTGTGTTCTACCAAATAATGACACGCCAATATAACCGCGGACTTTTAATTTGTCATGTCCTTCAAGCGCTAGAAAACATTTGTATAGTTTTCCTGTTGTTGGATCTAAAATTTTTCCATCGTTGTACTCTTTACCGTCTTTTTTGAGTCCTTTGATAATAACGAGTCCCATTACTGGTTTGTTTTTTTCCTCGCCAGAGCATGCAGTACATAAACTTTTTCTCTTTTCGGCATCTACTATATCGACAATTTTGCCATAGATTTTACCAGAACGCTCGTAAATTTCCACAACTGATTTTGCTTTGCCCGTTTCATCATCAATGGTCTTCCATTTACCAATAACACTGTGGCTTTGCGCATAAAAAGCCATTGAAATAAATAAAGCGAGAATTGTAATAGTGTTTTTCATTTTTTAATTTTTAGCCCTGATTCTAGTAAAAATATTTTTCTCTGTTACTCTAAAGGTAGATCAGATTTAAAAGTATTCTTATGTCGGGATCAGTAAATAGCATCTTATTATGAAGCCTTTTTTAATTTTAATAATTTATTTATTTTTAACCTTTAACTTATTTATTGTTGCATTCAATTCAAAACCCAAAAGTAAAATCATACAATTGATCCAAATGTAAAACATCAAAATCAATAATGTACCTATCGAACCATATAATTCATTGTATTTTGAAAATTTTATAACCCATATCCCAAAAGCATACGAATCTAAAAGTATCAATATAGTTGTAAAGACCGAACCTATTGATATAAATGCTCTGTTTTTATCGTGTTTTGTGCCAAACTTGAACAATACAGATGTAGTTATTAAAATCATCAAAATAACAAATGCATAACGTCCTAAAACGATAAGTTGTACTTGATCACTAAACACTGTTTTTTGTATAAGTACTTCAAAAACAACAATTATCGATACTGTAACTATTAGTAAAAGTGACAATAATAAGGACATTCCTAATGCTACTATATACTGCCGAATAAAACCTCTTTTAATTAGAACGTGCCTAGAGGTTTCAAAACCACCTAAAATTCCGTTTAATCCATTTGCCATCAAAAATATAGACAATATAAACCCAGAAGATAACAAACCAGAATCACTATTGTTTAGAATATCACTAATGATTTTATAAATTGCATCGTATGTATTGGGCGGAACGCCATCTTTTACAAACAACAAAAAATCTTCCTGAAAACCTTCAATAGGTATAAATGGAATGAGATTTAAAATGAATAATGCAAAGGGAAATAAGGCCATAAAAAAACTAAATGCAATAGCACTAGCATGATACGTTAAAGCGCTTTCTACAATTCCAAGTCCGTACAGTTCCAGCAAATCATACAATGACAAACCTTGCAACCATGGAAGCTCAACTTTTTTTAGCACATTTACTAAATTCCGAATTATTGGAATTCTTTGCAATTTAATCTCTATTTCTGTACTCATATCGCTTTTAAACTCAAATCCATGTTATAGACAGAGTGTGTTAAAGCTCCTGAAGAAATATAATCTACACCACATTCTGCATAATGACGAATGGTATTTTCATTAATATTTCCAGAAGATTCAGTCAGGCACTTATCGCCTATCAAAGCTACTGCTTTTTTAGTATCTTCAAAATTAAAATTATCAATTAAAATTCTAAAAACACCTTCGTTTTCTAATATTTCGGCTATTTCATCGAGATTTCTTGCTTCGACTATAATTTTTAAATCGAGGTTATTTGCTTTTAGAAAAGCTTTAGTTTTGGTAATGGCCAACGTTATACCTCCAGCAAAATCATTGTGATTGTCTTTTAGCATAATCATGTCATACAAAGCAAAACGATGATTTTCACCACCACCAATTTTTACTGCCCATTTTTCACAAGCTCTAAATCCCGGTGTGGTTTTGCGTGTATCAAGAATTTTAGCTTTAGTTCCTTCTAACAATTGAACATATTCTTGCGTTTTGGTAGCTATTGCAGACATTCTTTGCATGGAATTAAGAACTACCCGTTCTGCTTTCAAGATAGATTGGGAACTTCCAGAAACATGAAAAACGACATCTCCTTTTTGCACCAAACTCCCGTCCTCAATAAAAATTTCTATTTGCAAAGTAGGGTCAACGAATTCAAAGATCATTTTGGCAAAAGCTACACCTGCAATAATACCATTTTCCTTAACCAATAACTTCGCTTTCCCCTTTGCTGTCGATGGGATGCAAGCCAAAGAACTAAAATCACCAGGACCTACATCTTCCCGAATGGCATTTTGTATTACTAGATTTAACTCATTTTTGAACTGTATATCGCTAATCATTTTATAAGAAATTTATAGAATGCTAAAGTATGATATATTTTGTGGATTTGAAAACAGGAATGCTTGGTTATTTTAAAAAAAGGGGGAATTCAATGACTTACAACAAAGAATCATTTTTACAAGTAATGTTTAAAACTATTATTTTTAAACATACAATCAAATTCACTTTCTTCAGCTGTATAAAATCAATTATTCCTTAGAGTAGTTTATTAATTAAATCCTTATATTTGATTGTGAAACTAAAAAACAGAGCATGAAATCCTTTTTAACACTTCTTTTTGCATCATCGATTGTATTAACCTCTTGTAAAAAAGAAACAGAGGCGCAAAATAGCGCAACACCAACAAACGTGGTTCCCTTTACTGAAGTTGGTAACCAAATGAAAAATGAAGCCATAGCAAATCAGGCACAACAACCAACAAACAAGGTAAATTCAACAAATGTAATGCCCACAACTACTGCTACAGTAGCAGATGGAAAAAATCCGGCACATGGACAACCATCACATCGTTGCGATATTCCCGTAGGCGCACCTTTAAATTCTCCACCAGCCACAACAACACCTAAACCTGCAGTACAACAACAACATACGCAATCAATAACGGTTCCTAACGTAGTCCCAGCTGCACCTGCGGTTGCAACAACTCCAGCTCCTGAGGGTATGAATCCGCCACATGGTCAAACGAACCACAGATGCGATATTGCTGTAGGTGCGCCCTTACCTAAATCATAAATTTATATAAAACCAATCTAATGTATCCTGTTGTCATCTTTGATTTTGATTTAAAAAGCAACCTACAAAACTGGAAAATCGTAAATGATTCTGTCATGGGAGGCATTTCCAAAAGCAAATTCTATTTGAATTCTAGCGGAGAGGGAGCTTTTGAAGGTGAGGTTTCATTAGCAAATAACGGCGGTTTTTGTGCCGTAAAATATGTTCTTGAACCAATTGAATTAATAGGAACAACTCATTTTTCTATCCGCATCAAAGGCGATGGAACTACTTATCAATTTCGAATGAAGTCTAATAAAAATGATTCCCATTCTTATGTTTTTCCCTTCAAGACGGATACTCACTGGCAAACTATTAAAATTCCATTTTCAAAATTGTCTCCAGTATTTAGAGGCCAAAATTTAGACTTACCAAATTTCGAAGGTACAATTGTATCAGAAATCACTTTTTTAATTGGTAACAAAAAAGAAGAATCTTTTGAATTACTAATTGATGCTATTGTTGTAGAATAAAAGAGGAACCCAAATATTTTTTTTCATTTAATAAAATGCTGAAGTTCCTTATATTTGCGATTCTGAAACATATCAAATATGAACATCAAATTGATTGCTATTGGTAAAACTGATAATAAATCCCTTCAATCATTGATTGATGATTATACCAAGCGTTTATCGTTTTATATCAAATTTGATTTGGATATTATTCCCGATATCAAAAACGTAAAAAACTTATCTGAAAGTCAACAAAAAGAAAAAGAAGGTGAATTGATTTTAGCTAAAATCACGCCAACAGACCAATTGATTTTATTGGACGAAAACGGAAAAAAATTTTCTAGTGTAGGTTTTTCAGAAGAGTTACAAAAGAAAATGAACTCTGGAGTAAAGACTTTAGTTTTTGTTATTGGCGGTCCTTATGGTTTTTCGGATACCGTTTATGACAAAGCACAAGGAAAAATATCATTGTCTTTAATGACGTTCTCCCATCAAATGGTGAGGTTGTTTTTTATCGAACAATTGTACCGCGGCTTCACAATTTTGAGAAACGAACCGTATCACCATCAGTAAAAGTTGTCAGTGGTCAGTTTTTAGTAATCATTAGTTGAGATAGTAAAAGGTACGTTTTAAAATTTTAGTAGATGAATTCTTTTGGAACTTCATCATTATAGGAATCAAATTTTCTAACTAAAATTTTAGTCTGAATATATTCTTTATAAGACATATTTTTATCAAAAACCAAGAATATTATAGGCTGAACTATATGATCTATACTATAAACATAATTCACAAGTTCACTCTTTTGAATCTCTTTATCACCAACTTTCACTAAATCATTTCTTTTTTTAAATCTAATTATCATATTAC
Organism: Flavobacterium sp. GNP010; assembly: GCF_056428945.1. Classification (NCBI taxonomy): domain Bacteria; kingdom Pseudomonadati; phylum Bacteroidota; class Flavobacteriia; order Flavobacteriales; family Flavobacteriaceae; genus Flavobacterium; species Flavobacterium sp. GNP010. Next base: position 42,529 of record NZ_JBWJVK010000010.1, read on the forward strand.
CAGCTGCAGGTTCTCCAATTGTATAATACACTTTCGTGAATGGCAAAAAAGCTAGGTTTTTACCAATCGTATCTGCGTAGGAATAATAATTCTCGGCATTCTCATTCTTGTGTGCTTTTTCTTCGCGCTTTTTTTGTTGCAACTTCATAATTTCTGGAATAACAAGTCGCAACGGCAAACGCTTATCTACATTCAGAATCCAATTAGTCGAAATAATACTGTTCTTCCGGTTTACTTCAGCCAGCGTATCTCTTCCTTTTGTTCTAAAAAATATATAAATTGGAGAGAGATCATCTACATTTTTGACAATTGTTACAGCGGCTTTTGGCAATAAAACATCTTCTTTATTTCCACAGCTAAACAAAGCAAAAAGAACAATCAGAGTATAATATTTCATTTTTACAAATTGATTTTATTAAACAATGTAACACACTCCATGGCTTCTTTTACATCGTGAACCCTTAAAATTTTGGCTCCTTTGGTCAATGCCAAAGTATTTAAAACCGTTGTTCCGTTTAACGCATTTTCAATAGAAGTATCTAGCGTTTTATATATCATGGATTTTCTGGAGACTCCAATAAGAAGTGGAAGTTCAAGCATATTAAACAATTCCATCTTTTGAAAAACTTCGTAATTTTGAGCTATTGTTTTGGCAAAGCCAAAGCCCGGATCGATTATCAAATCATTAATTCCAAAACTTCTTGCCATAGCCACTTTCTCCGAAAAATAAAACAACATTTCTTTTACAATATCCTCATAATTTGTCAATGTTTGCATCGTTTGCGGATTGCCACGCATGTGCATCATAATATAAGGAACATTATATTTTGCTATTATTTCCAGCATTTTATCGTCCAAATTTCCGGCTGAAATATCGTTTATGATAGCTGCACCACTTTCAATAGAAGCTTTTGCCACTTCACTTCTAAAGGTGTCAATCGAAATTATGGTTTCGGGAAAATGTTTTAGGATTAAATTTACTACTGGAACAATTCTCGAAATTTCTTCTTGTTCCGATACAAATTCTGCATTTGGTTTGCTGGAATAGGCTCCAACATCTATGAAAGTAGCGCCATCGAGCAGCATTTTTTCTACTTGAGATAGAATTTCAGTTTCATTTTTATATTTACCACCATCAAAAAAAGAGTTGGGTGTTACATTCAAAATACCCATTATTTTTGGGGTAACAAGATCAACAAGTATACCTTTGCAGTTAATCGTCATTCGTTTACAGTTTTAAATACATCAAGAATCTACATTAAAAAAAATTATCTTATTTTTGAAAAAATTTGAATACAAATATACACCAATAATGAAGAATACTTCAAAAGAATACGATTCAGTAATTGCGACTTGTCGTGCACTGTTTATTAATAAAATGAAAGATTACGGATGTGCTTGGCGTATTTTAAGACTGCCTTCCTTGACGGATCAAATCTATATCAAAGCACAAAGAATTAGAAGCTTACAAGAAAACGAGGTTCGTAAAATTGATGAAGATGAAACGGGTGAATTCATAGGGATTATTAATTATTCGATTATGGCTTTGATACAATTGGAACTTGGAGTTGTAGATCAACCTGATTTAGAGGTGGCGAAAGCAACTGAATTATACGATGCCAAAGTCAAACTGACCAAAGATTTAATGGAAGATAAAAATCATGATTATGGAGAAGCTTGGCGCGAAATGCGTGTAAGTTCACTAACTGATTTGATTTTACAAAAACTACTTCGTGTTAAACAAATTGAAGACAATAAAGGAAAAACTCTCGTCTCTGAAGGAATCGATGCTAATTATCAAGACATGATTAATTATTCAATTTTCGCATTGATTCTAATGGGTTTTGGAACTAAATAAAAAAAGCAATAACGCATTATGAAAAATATAAGTACTCAATTTTCTAGAATTTTCGTTGGAATCCTATTCATTATCTCAGGATTAATTAAACTAAATGACCCAATCGGGTTTTCCTATAAACTGGCCGAATATTTCAGTGAACCCGTTTTCAACATGCCGATTTTTGTACCCTTTGCACTCGGGACAGCCTTATTTCTGGTAATTCTTGAAGTGGTTCTGGGTATTATGTTACTCATTGGTTACAAAACTAAATTCACGATTTGGAGTTTATTAGTCCTGATTGTATTGTTTACTTTCCTAACCTTTTACTCTGCTTATTTTAATGTGGTAAAAGATTGTGGTTGTTTTGGTGATGCTTTAAAACTGACACCTTGGCAATCGTTTACCAAGGACATCGTTTTACTTTTCTTTATTTTAATCTTGTTTTTCAATCAAAAGTTGGTACAACCATTGTTTACCAATAATGTACAAAACATAGTTATTTATGCCAGTATCGTTTTGTCCTCTCTGATGGGCGTTTGGGTTTTAAATCATTTGCCGTTAATAGATTTTAGACCGTACAAAGTGGGGAATAATATTCAAAAAGGAATGCGAATTCCTGACGGAGCAGAAAAATCAGTGGTAGAAATGGTCTTTATTTACAAAGTTGGTGGTGTCGATAAAGAATTTACTGAAAAAGACTTGATGGCAATTCCAGAAGGGGCTGTTTTCGTTGACCGAAAAGACAAAGTAATCACAGAAGGGTACGTTCCTCCTATTCATGATTTTACAATGGAAAAAGACGGTTCTGACTTTAAAGAGGAATTTCTTGAGGCTCCAAAAGTCTTATTGATCACCGCTTATGATTTAGCGCATGCTGATCAAAATGGAATGGCAAAATTAGAGCAACTAAATAAAGATGCTTCAGCCAAAGGATACAAGGTGGTTGGAATGACTGCCTCTTCACCAGAAGAAATAGGTGCTTCAAAAAAACAATTCGGATTGACATTTGACTTCTATTTTTGCGATGCAATAACTGTAAAAACGATCGAAAGAGCCAATCCAAGTCTTGTTTTACTCGAAAAAGGAACTATAGTACAAAAAGTACATCATAACGATAGCGCTGATTTAAAATTTTAAAAAATAGACTTTCAAAATTTAAAGTCGTAAAGTCTCTTTTTTGAAACTTTACGACTTTTGATTTGTATAAATAGCAAGATACTTTCAACACACAACCAGAGAATCAAAATCATTACAGTATTAACAAACTATAACGATATTGCATTATCATTTTCGAATAATGTTTTCAAAATTTCTTGTTCTTTATACCGCATTCAAATTGTTTGTTTAACTTTGTTAAAAACATATCTAAAATGAAAAGAATAATAGCACTACTGGTTGCATTTGCAACATTTTCCTGCACTTCAAATGCACAAAAAACAGAATTCTCCAAAAAAGCGCTTTCGACAACATTATTAGCTACAGATGGAAGCCAAGTTTCATTCAAAAATATTTTAAAAAAATACAAAGGAAAAACTTTGGTTATTGAAGTTTGGGCTTCTTGGTGCGGCGATTGTGTAAAAGCAATGCCAAAACTTAAGGATTTACAAGCTAACAACCCTAACGTATCCTACCTATTTCTTTCTATGGATAAAACGGCAGAAAAATGGAAAGCAGGTATTGAAAAACACGAATTAAAAGGAGATCACTTTATGGCCAATGATCAAATGAAAGGTGTATTTGCAAAAGCTATAGACGTAGATTGGATTCCAAGATACATTATCGTAGATAAAAATGGTAAAATTGTCTTGTACCGCGCCATTGAAACTGATTTTGACAAGATTAATGAAACTTTGAAAAAATTACAATAACAGGTATAAAAAACAATATTTAAAATATAAAATATTAAATTAAAGATCACTACAATGAGAAAGAAGATTGTTGCTGGAAACTGGAAAATGCATAAAAATTCAGAGCAAACTGAAGATTTGTTAAATGAATTAATTGCAAAAATACCTACGGATACAAAAGCCCAAGTTATTGTTGCTCCTACCTTTGTGAATTTAGCCTCTGCTGTTGATCATTTAGAATTCACTACTATAGATGTAGCTGCACAGAACGTACATGAAGCGGAAAGTGGCGCCTTTACTGGCGAAATTTCTGCAGATATGTTAAAAAGTGTTGGAGTAGACATCGTAATTTTAGGACATTCAGAACGCAGAGCGATTTTTAATGAAACCGATGCTTTAATTGCTAATAAGGTAAATACAGCTTTGGAACATGACATGACAGTTATTTTTTGTTTTGGAGAAGAATTAAAAGACCGCCAATCAGAAAATCATTTTAATGTGGTAGAAAACCAATTGCGAGATGGATTGTTTCATATCGAATCAAAAGATTGGGAAAGTATTGTTTTGGCTTACGAGCCAGTTTGGGCAATTGGGACAGGAGAAACAGCTTCTCCGGAACAAGCACAGGAAATGCATGAATTCATCAGAGAAACCGTTCGAAAAGCTTTTGGAAGTGACATTGCTGAAAGCGTATCTATCCTTTACGGCGGAAGCGTAAAACCTGATAATGCCAAAGAAATATTCTCAAAACCAGATGTAGACGGTGGTCTTATTGGTGGTGCTGCACTAAAAGCAGACGATTTTGTAGCAATTGTAAATGCTATCTAAATTTCAAATTTAAACTTTATAAAAAATGCGGTGATTTATTTTACCGCTTTTTTTTAAATTCCTATTTCGACTTGAAAACGCAAATACCAATTGTTCTTAGTACTTCCATCAAAATAATTTAAAGTATCAAATGTCAATTCACTTTGTAATTTAAAAGTATGTTCCCAAATATATTTGGTTACACCAACAGTATATTGTTTAGAATTTGCAGCCAAAGCCCTAATATCCTCTCCTACTTTTTGAGTAGAATACCTAGCGATAATTTCATAGTTTGAAGGAAAATTATAACTCAACTGATGGTCAAATCCATTCCCTACAAATGCATAATTTGATTGTGAGCTATCGATTGGATTTACCGTAACAGCATTGCTAGAAGTAGTTCTGGACATGTAACTCGACATGGCAGCCCAACCATTATATTTTAGCATAGCATCTAGCAAAACTGATTTCATAGTGCGTTGTTCAAACAAATCATTACCCAATTGCCCTTGCGTTCTTTTGGCATGATTATTTTGCTGAAAAGCTCCTGAGAGCATCAGTTTTGGCTTTTTTTCTCTTACAATATCTCCTTCAAAATAGGTCCCGTCCCTAGAGAAAGCGCCAAAAGGCAACAACTCTACTTTTCCTGTTATTGCAACGCCGGCATCCGCATTTCCTGTAACATTACGACCTTCACCAGTTGAAATTGCAGTTTTGAAATTATAGGAAAATTTGTCTTTAAATTCGTTCATGTTATGCACTTGAAAGCCAAAATCCCTATCTATTGTAAATCTGGTATTATTAATCGAGCGATCCGTTAATTGAAGGCCTCCTGAAGAATTCACACGCTGTCGATTTCCGGGTAATTTGGTTTGACCAAAACTGATATTCCAATGTTTATTAGGTCTGTAAAAAACTACTGCATCCCGAATAATATTTATGTTTTCGCCTTCTCTAAACTCACCCACATCGCCAGGAGCAAATGATAATTGGATCGCATACAATAGCTTTGGAGTTCCTACATATCCATCTAATCGCAAACGAAGGCGTCTGATTTGTCCATCATAGCTGCCATCTTCTCCTTCATTCTCTAGATAAGTAACTCTGTTTTGCATTCGGAAACGAATATTTAATTGGTATAAACTGTCCGGAGACGTTATTCCAATTCCTTTACCAAAGCTATAATAAGGAAGTGCAGATAATTTTAAGTCATTATCTTGTTTATTTTGTTTTATAGTAACTTGAGCATTGCTACCAATACTAAGCAAAAAAACATAAAATAAAATGATTTTTTTCATTGTGAAATTGTATCTAAGTGCTGCAAATGTAAAATAAAATTTGATTTATAAATGCGGTTTAAATAGTGATTGCTACCTTTGCAAAAAAAAGGAACATGTCAAACATTTATATAGGGTATCACTTTACTATCACTCCAAAAGGTACAAGCAATAGCGAAGAGGCAAAGCAATTAGGATCAGAAATACTAATTGCTGAATTAGGGGAAAAAGCATTTGAAAGTTTTACCGAAACGGAAACTGGAATTTCAGCTTTTGTACAAAAGGATTTATGGGATGAAACTATTTTAGAGGACATACATATTTTACAATCAGAGGAATTTAAGATTGATTATACATTCGAAGAAATCGAGCAAGTAAATTGGAACGAAGAATGGGAGAAGAATTTTGAGGCGATTGATGTAGATGGGAATTGTCATGTTCGCGCCCCTTTTCACCCTAAAACTGATGCCGAATTTGATATTGTTATCGAACCAAAAATGAGTTTTGGTACAGGACATCACGAAACCACTCATATGATGATTCAACATTTACTGGAGATAGATGTTACTGGAATGAAAACACTGGATATGGGATGCGGAACTGCCATTTTAGCAATACTTGCCGAGATGAAAGGAGCACAACCCATTGACGCAATTGATATTGATAATTGGTGTTATCTGAATTCAATTGAAAATGCACAACGCAATAATTGTAAACACATTACAGTTTATGAAGGTGAAGCAGCATTATTAAAAGGTAAAAAATACGATTTAATTATTGCTAACATCAATAGAAATATATTATTGAATGATATGCAAAGCTATGTAGATTGTCTCAACCCAAACGGAACATTACTTTTAAGTGGTTTCTACCAAGAAGACATTCCTTTTATTGATTCATCATGTATTGAAAAGGGTTTAACTTATGTTAAAAAACTGGAAAGAAACAATTGGGTATCTTTAAAATACGTAAATTAGTAATACAAATTTTCATTAACTACGAAAGTACAAAAACCTACAAAATGAGTACTAAAGAAAAAGTAAGAGAAAGAGTAAGTATTAAAGAAGCTATAAGTTTAGACAATGAAATAGTTGTTTACAACGATGATGTAAATACTTTTGATCACGTTATTGAAACTTTGATTCGCGTTTGTAATCACACCCCAGAGCAAGCAGAACAATGTTCTTTAATTGTTCATTATAATGGGAAGTGTACCGTAAAAACGGGTCCATACGATAAATTAAAACCACAATGCACCCAGTTATTAGAGGCTGGGATTAATGCCGAAATTATATAATACAGTATAGTTACTTCCTAAAACAAATCCATGTAAATAATTCAAAAACAACCTCTTTTATTCTATATTTGAGTAAAAGAATGTTTTTATGGAAGAGTATGGTAAAATTTTAGTTTTTGTTATGCCTGTATTTTTGATATTGATTATTATCGAAAAACTATACGGGCATTACAAAGGCGAAGATACTGCTCCAAACATGGATGCAGTTTCTAGCGTGAGCTCTGGAATGGTAAATTCTCTAAAAGATGTCTTGGGACTGAGTATCACACTGATTTCGTATGATTGGATTGCCTCTAAGATTGCTCTATTCGAATTAGAAGCAACTGTATTAACCTATCTTATCGGTTTTATTGCTATTGATTTTTATGGGTATTGGAGTCACCGCTTATCACATCAAATCAATTTTTTGTGGAACAAACACGCGATTCATCACAGCAGTGAAGAATTTAATCTTGCGTGTGGTTTGCGCCAACCGATTTCAAGTTTTGTCAATCTTTTTACTTTTTTGTTAATTCCGGCAGCATTATTGGGCGTTCCCGCCAAAGTCATAGCAATAACACTTCCTATTCATTTATTTTTACAATTTTGGTATCATACCAAGCATATAAAAAAAATTGGTTTCCTAGAAAATATTCTGGTTTCTCCCTCGCATCACCGTGTGCATCATGCTCTCAATCCCGAATATATGGACAAAAACCATTCGCAAATATTTATTTTTTGGGATAAACTTTTTGGTACTTTCCAAGCGGAATTAGATTCGGTTCCTCCTGTTTTTGGAATTACCAGACCAGCTAGAACGTGGAATCCCATTCGGATTAATTTTCAACATTTATCATTGCTAATTTCCGATGCTTGGCGCGCAGAAAAATGGCAAGATAAATTTACTATTTGGTTTAAACCAACAGGATGGCGTCCAGAAAATTTTGAAGAAAAATATCCTGTAACCAAGATTAAAAATGTGTATAATTTTGAAAAATACAGTACACAACATTCTAACAAACTCATGTATTGGTCCCTTTTTCAAGCTATTGTAACATTGCTACTCATTAGTTATTTGTATAATTCTATAGCATTAATAGGCTTGCCAAATGTTTTTATTTATGGTGCCTTTATTTTTCTAACGGTTTATAGTTATACTGAATTAATGGATACCCGAAAAATCTCTGTGTTCTGGGAAAGCACTCGATTTGTGTTTGGAATTGGCCTGCTTTTGTATTTTGGAGATTGGTTTGGAATGAATCAGTTCTTTTCGTTTGCTAGTATTATTATTGCTAGTTATCTCATTTTATCATTGGTAGTGACTATCTATTTTGTTAGCACAAATTTTGAAAAAGAGACCTTAATTGTAGCTTAAACACATATAGAAAATGAAAAGCAATACTATTCTTAAAATTTTTATCGGTTTCTGTTTAGTTTATCTTCTACTAATTCTTTTAGGGAAAGATGAAATTGCTTGGTTTTTAAAACCATTCCTCTTGCCTTTCCTACTATTAGCAGTTCATTTTCATAAAAAATTTAGCACCAAAAATATATTATTAGCTGCTTTAACGATGTCTTGGATTGGAGATATTATTTTACTGTTTGCGGATAAAGGAAAATTGTATTTCATTGCTGGACTGATTGCTTTTCTGATTTCGCATGTGTGCTACATTATACTATTTAGCAAGCAGTTAAAGGTATATTTAAAGAAAAGTAAGTTCCTTTATTGGGTAGGAGTTACAGCAATCACGATGTACCTTATGGTGGTGATGCTCGTTTTATTACCAAGTTTAGGCGACCTGAAAATCCCTGTTTTTGTGTATGCGCTAACAATTTCGATTATGTTATTATTTGCGTTCAAAGGGTACCTGAATTGGCACCGACCTTCTAACGGTCATATCTTAATTGGAGCTATTGTATTTATTGCCTCAGATAGCATTTTGGCGTTTGATAAATTTTATGCACCCTTACAACATAGTGCACTGTTGATTATGTCTACTTATTTGGTTGCACAATTTTTAATTGTTGTTGGCATTTTAGAGTTGAATAAAAAAAGTAGCATTCCCGTTTGAAAATGCTACTTTTTATAAACTTTAAATTATTAATGAGGCAATTTATTTTTCAATAATCCGTAGAGATATGTTCCTAAAAGTGCTCCAAAAAGAACAATCAATACAGTCCAAAAACCAGCTCCTAATAAAATAAAGATTGGTCCGGGACAAGAACCGACTAAAGCCCAACCCAATCCAAAAATCAATCCGCCAATCCAGTAGCGAGCAGATCCTTTTTCTTTATCCGGAATTGCGATGGCGTTACCTTTTATATCCTTTATATTGTTTCGTTTTATGATTTGGATTCCAACAACACCAGTAAAAATGGCTACACCTATAATGCCATACATGTGAAAGGATTGAAACTGGAACATTTCATAAATGCGATACCAAGAAACGGCTTCCGATTTAGTAAGTACGATTCCGAAAACAAATCCAACTAATAGATATTTTAATATGTTTTTCATATTTTTTATTTTAAATTCTATACTATTTCAAAAAATGGAGTGCTAATTAACTATCAATGGCAATAAAAAATGCGCCATTATCAGTCCGCCAATAAAAAAGCCAATCACGGCTTTTAATGATGGTAGTTGCAAATTACTTAATCCTGAAATCGCGTGACCCGAAGTACAACCACCTGCATAACGAGAACCGAAACCAATTAAGATTCCGCCAATTAAAAGAATAAGAATACTTTTAGGCGATGTTAAAATAGCTGTTCCAAAAAGTGCATCTGGCATTAGTTTCCCATTAGGAGCTTCAATACCGAGTTGGGCTAATTGTGCAATAGTTTTAGGATTAATGGCCACATTTGAAACATCACTCATAAAATGAACGGCAACAAACCCGCCTATCATAGCACCCAAAACAACCACTAAGTTCCAACGCTGTGCTTTCCAATCAAAATCGAAAAAAGCAACACGTTTTCCCAAGCCTGCCATAGAACAAAGCGAACGCAAATTAGAAGACATTCCGAACGCTTTTCCGAAATAAGTAAGTGCCAGCATGATCATACCAATTAAAAAACCAGAAACGTACCAAGACCACGTTTGAAAAATTATTTCCATACTATTATTTTTGTGCAAAGATAAGAAGCATTTTATGAGATACCTTCCATTATTTAAAAATCAGAAAAAATGGGATTAATTCACCTAAGAACAAAGCAAAGGTTTAAAGTTCTGTTTATATTTGTACCGCTGTAACATACCACATCATCTGTGAATTATATCCTTTTAAAACGCATCTAAATCATGAAAAAATCAATTCTTTATATTACCATGCTATTGAGTATTACTGCTTGTACAAGTACAAAATCTACTTTACAAAATACCGATGATAATGCTCCTGATCTTTTACTCTCTGCTAACAATACTTTTGTAATACAACAATATAGTACTGACAAAAAGTATGGGTACGACAAAGATTATCCTGTTAATATTTTTTTTAATAATACAGCAAACGAAACCATAAATCAAGAACGCTTTTTGAATGCTTTGGCTGGGCCAAAAGGTGAAAAAATAAGTTTTACAAAACTCGAAAGCTGTTGTCCGTTCCCTACTAAAAGGAGCGAGATGGGCGCAGGATTTTTAGACGTTTATGAATTGAAGTGGAACGGTCAAAAAAAACCTACGCTACTTTACTTAAATATTTATGAAAAAGGAATTTTGATGGTTCCGGTTGGTCTTACAGTAAAAAAGTAGGATTTGTTAACGGAAGCTTTAGCCCTGATAGCAGTGGAAATCCTTTTCCTTTTTTTTTAAAAGGAAAAGATTGTAACGAATAGCAGGAAATAGCTCCCAAAAAAAATAAAATTAAAAGGTAACTCGTAAATCCTAACTATCTTTGCACTTTTAAAAAACAACACATTATGAACATACACGATATTCCTTTAATCAAGCACACTGAAAGCGGTAATTTTTTCCTATTGGCAGGCCCTTGCGCTATTGAAGGAGAAGAAATGGCAATGCGAATTGCTGAAAAATTAGTGGGTATTACTGATGCTTTACAAATACCTTTTGTTTTTAAAGGATCTTTCAAGAAAGCAAACCGTTCTAGAATTGATAGTTTTTCAGGAATTGGTGACGAAAAAGCATTAAAAATTTTGAGAAAAGTGTCGGAGGCTTTTGGTGTTCCAACCGTGACTGATATTCATACTAATGAAGATGCTGCAATGGCTGCTCAATATGTAGATGTGCTTCAAATCCCAGCTTTTTTAGTGCGTCAAACTGATTTAGTAGTGGCTGCTGCCAATACTGGAAAAGTTGTCAACTTAAAAAAAGGTCAATTTATGAGTCCTGAAAGCATGAAACATGCCGTTCAGAAAGTGTTGGATTGCAATAATACAAATGTAATGGTGACTGATAGAGGCACAATGTTTGGATATCAAGACATGATTGTTGATTTTAGAGGAATTCCAACCATGCAACACTACGCATCGACGGTGCTGGATGTAACGCACTCCTTGCAGCAACCCAACCAAACGGCTGGTGTTACAGGCGGAAGACCAGACATGATTGAAACCATTGCCAAAGCAGGAATTGCTGTAGGTGTGGATGGTATTTTTATCGAAACCCATTTTGATCCAGCTAATGCCAAAAGTGACGGTGCCAACATGCTTCATTTAGATTATTTCGAAGGGTTGATGAACAAATTAGTAGCTATTAGACAAACTGTAAATAAATTTTAACTAGATAAAGAGTCCATTGAAAAATAAACTATTATATGCAGCATTTTTTGCGTTTGGGTTAATAAATACTGTAAGTGCACAAGGAGATATTAAGATTCAAGATAAATACACTGCTCACAATAAAGGAAAATTCTTTGTTTCATGGGGAGGAAATAGAGATAGTTATACCAAGTCAGATTTGACTTTTAAAGGTAAAGACTACAACTTTACTTTAGACAATGTTGCATCACACGATAAACCAAAAGGTTGGCATGTAGATTACATTAATCCTGCTAAAATGACTATTCCTCAAACTAATTTTAGAATGGGGTATTTTATTAATGATCATTACAGCATAGCTTTAGGTGCAGACCATATGAAATATGTTGTAACACAAGATCAAACTGCCAATATTACGGGAACAATTGCGGGAGGCACTCCTTATGATGGGGTTTACAATAATTCTCCAATTGTACTTACAGAAGCGTTTTTAAGATTCGAACATACAGATGGTTTGAATTATGTAAATACTGAATTTTCAAGACATGATGATATTTCTTTCTTGTTCAAAATTAAAAATACCGATAAGATCCAAGTAAACTTAACGGAAGGCGCTGGTGCGGGATTTTTATACCCAAAAACCAATTCTACATTATTAGGAAAAGACCGCCATGATGATTATAATGTTGCTGGTTATGGAACATCATTAAAAGCAGGTTTAGATATTACTTTTTTTAAGCACTTTTACATTCAAGGAGAATTAAAAGGAGGTTACATCAACATGCAGAACATTCGAACTACAAACAGTGTAGAGGATAGTGCCGCTCAAGACTTTTTCTTTTTTCAACGTATTATTTCTTTCGGAGGAAAATTCAGCATTTAATTTTTTTTTAAATACTTAAGATAAGGCTGTTGTAATACGACAGCCTTTTTTGTTTAACGACATTTAAATTAAAATTTGTACTCGTTTTTGATATTAATCGGTATTTAATAGCTAAATTTGATTTTGTAGCTCAATGTTAACAAGCTATAAATCAAACAATTCATAAAATTATTTTTTATACACAAAACTAATTAGTTCATTCCTCAAATGACTCAAAACAAAATTAATCCTGATCCTGAAGGAATTTATCACTTTGATAATTTCTTTAATATTTCCGCTGATTTTATTTGTATTGCTGGATTTGATGGTTATTTCAAAAGAATAAATCCTGCTGTTTCTAAAGCGTTAGGGTACACCGAAGAGGAATTGTACGCGCGACCAATAAGTAGTTTTGTTTACCAGCCCGATCTAAAAATTACCATTGAAACGAGGGAACAGATATACAAAAACAATCCACTGTTAAACTTTGAAAATCGCTATGTTACAAAAACGGGGGAGATTATTTGGTTATCATGGACCTCTATGCCTATGGAATCTGAAAAACTGGTTTATGCTATTGCTAAAAATATAACTCACAGTAAACGAGTGGACAAAGAGCGAAATTTATTATTATCCAATCTGACACAAATTAATAAAGAACTCACTGTATTATCCCACAAGACATCCCATGATTTAAAATCTCCAATTAATAATATGCTATCGGTTTTTAATCTTATTGATGTTTCTAAAATCATTGATCCAGAAACATTAGAATTAGTAAATCTACTAAAGTTGACTAGTGAAAATTTAAAAAACACTTTGAATGACTCGATTGACCAATTGATTGAAAATGAAAATATAAATACTCAAATTGAAACCATCAATTTACAAGAATCACTTGATGAAGTTCTAATTTCCATTAATTCACTGGTTTTTGATTCAAAAGCAATTATTAAAGTATGTTTTGACGCTTTTAAAGTTATTGACTTTAATAAAGCGTATATGAAAAGTATTTTTTTGAATTTGGTCACTAATTCAATAAAATACGCTAAAGCAGATAGTCCACCTATGATCGATATCCAATCAAAAGTAACAGATGGCATTCACCAGCTCATTTTTTCTGATCAAGGTTTAGGTTTTGATTTGGATAAAGTAAAAAATAAGATTTTTGGGTTGTATGAGAAGTTTCATGATAATCAAGAAAGCACTGGTATCGGATTGTATTTAGTGTACAATCATATTACCAGTTTGGGAGGTCGCATTGCGGTCGAGAGTAAAATAAATGAAGGTGCTACATTCACTATTTCTTTTAGATATTAAAAAATAATGATTGTAATAAGTTGAAAATATTTAATGTCGCACTATAAAGATTGAAATAATTTTTAACATATAAGTCATGTAAGTATTAAAACTTAAATGACCTTATTGCTACATAAGTTATATAAGCTCAACATAAGTAAAACTTAAACTTTTATGACTTATATGGTAAAAAAAAATCGACATTGTTTTATTCGTATTGCTTAAAACCAAAAACTATTGCTTTTTTTACTTAGCTATACCATTTTGATCTATCAAATACATCAAAGAAGCCATAGTTGCTGCTCCCAATTCTAATTCTCTTTTATTAACGGCATCAAAAGTGTCATTAGCCGCGTGGTGGTAATCAAAATAGCGCTGTGAATCAGGTTGTAACCCAACTTTCACAATAGAATTGGATTTTAAAGGTCCGATATCAACTCCAGAGTGTCCTTTTACAAATTTGTGAATTAAGTACGGTTCAAATAAAGAAGCCCAACTACTAATTTTATTAAAATTGGCTTCGTCAGCTTCGATTGAAAAACCCCTTGGTGAAAAACCACCCGAGTCACTCTCTAAAGCAAAAATATGGTTTTCTTTATTTTTGTTAGACTGATTTTCATACTCTTTTCCGCCACGTACCCCGTTTTCTTCATTCATAAACAACACAACACGTATTGTGTTTTTTGGCTTGTAGCCCATGTTTTTAAAAATATTCAATACTTCCATACTTTGTACACATCCCGTTCCATCGTCATGAGATCCGTCTCCTAAATCCCAAGAATCAAGATGACCTCCCACAACCATTATTCGTTCTGGATGCTCCGTTCCTGTTAATTCTCCAACAACATTATAGGACAATACATCATCATAGGTTTGACACGATTGTTTTAAATAAAAAGTAGCATTAGGATTTGTTTTTAAACTTTTACTCAAAAGTTCCGCACCGTTTGTACTGATAGCAGCTGCCGGAATTCGTTGACTAATAGCAATATCTCCATAATTAGTAGCGCCAGTATGTGGCAGATCATCTAAACGCAAATTCATCGACCGTACGATTACGGCTAAAGCACCTAGTTTTCCTGCCTCTTTAGCACCTGATGATCTTTGATCTACGCAACTGCTGTAGGCTTTAAAAGTTTCTACAAATTCTGGATTCATAGGTCTATTAAAAAAAATAATATTTCCTTTGACTTTTGCTTCGCCTAGCGCCGTTAATTCTTCTAAACTCTTTACTTCAATAACAGTTGCTTTAATACCCGTTTTAGGGGTTGCTACAGAACCACCAAGCGCACAAATCGGAAATGTCATTTTTTGTTTTCCCACTTGTAAATACCCAATTTCTTTATCTCCTCTCACCCACTTTGGTACCATAACTTCCTGCAAATACACTTTATCTAATCCGAGCGTTTCCAATTGTGCTTTAGTGTATAAAACTGCTTTTTCAGCTCCAGTTGAACCAGATAATCGAGAACCAATCGTATTGGACAAATGCTCCAACCAAGGATAACATTTAGCATTGGTTAAGGAAGATTTATAAATTTCTTTTAAAGCTAGCTCATCTTTAGTTTGTGCGAATACTGTTATTCCACCAAATAAAAGTGCGACTAAAACAATTGATTTTTTCATAATTTAAACAGTAATAATTAGGTTTTCTAGGTTTCAGTAGATTGAGCAATTTCGTAATTCTTTGAGAATATATGATGATTCATTTCAAATAATATTATGCGTTTTTTAAATGCAAAATCAATAGTTACTATTTTATGCATTTGTTAATAACTCAAAGACTTGATTGGCAATTTCTATTTCCTCATTGGTAGGAATAACCAATATTTTAGTCTTAGAATCATCGGTGTTGATTTCTCTAATTGCTTTCGAACGAATTTCATTTTTGGATGCATCCAGTTCAATTCCAAAATAACTCATATCAGTGCAAACTAATTTCCGAATATAAGTCGAATTTTCTCCAATTCCTGCTGTAAAAATAATAGCATCCAAGCCATTTAAAACAGCCGCGTAAGAACCAATATATTTTTTTATTCGATACGCATTCATGGCTAAAGCCAATTGACAATTGGCATTTCCGTTTTCTGCATTCGCTTCTATGTCTCTTAAATCGCTGTAACCGGTAAGACCAAGCATACCACTTTGTTTTTGTAACATGGTATTGACAGCTTCCAGGGAATACCCCAACGTATTAACTAGATAAAAAATCACAGATTGATCTACATCACCGCTTCTGGTTCCCATAATCAATCCGTTCATTGGACCAAAACCCAACGTATGATCGATACTTTTTCCATCTTTTATAGCGGTCATACTGCAACCATTCCCTAAATGTATGGTAATGATTTTTGAACCTTTATTCTTCGAGTTTTGCTCCAAATAATGAATCGCATTTTCCGAAACATATTTGTGGCTTGTTCCATGAAAACCATAAACACGAATCTTAATTTCAGTCAAAAGGTAATTGGGTACCGCATATTTGTGTGCAACAACTGGAATTGTTTGGTGAAAAGCCGTATCAAAAACTGCTACTTGTTTTGCTGAACTGAAAATTTCTTCTGCAACATTTATCCCTTCTAAATTGGCAGGATTGTGCAAAGGTGCCAAATCAAAAAGTTGCCTGATTTTATCTTTTACTTCACTCGTTATGATTACCGTATTTGAAAAAGCGCTTCCGCCATGCACCACACGATGCCCAACAGCTTCAATTTCATCCGTACTTTTTATAACACCAAATTTTTCATCCATCAAAAGTTGTGCGATTTTTTCTAACCCAATTTTATGGTTGGCAATAGGCAAGGTTTCTTCTAACTTAGTAGTAGCCGTTACATACGTTAGATTCGAAGTTTCCAATCCTATTCTATCAATCATTCCCGAACAAATAACTTCATTCGCCGGCATGTTGATTAATTGGTATTTTATGGAGGAACTACCTGAGTTTATAATTACTATTTTCATTTTTTTTTAAGATTCTAAGGTACTAAGTTGCTAAGTTGCTATTTTTTTTTGCTAAAGGCTTAAAGAAGCAAAATTGATAATTAATAATTCACCATTCATAATTGATTTATAATCCTTGTGCTTGAATCGCCGTAATCACGACTGTGTTTATAATATCATCAACGGTACAACCGCGGCTTAAATCATTAACCGGCTTGTTCAATCCTTGTAACATCGGACCAATTGCTAAGGCACCTGTTTCCCTTTGTACTGCTTTATAGGTATTGTTTCCTGTATTTAAATCCGGAAAAATCAAAACGCTGGCCTGTCCTGCCACTTCTGAATTTGGCATTTTACTTTTTCCAACAGCCATATCAACCGCAGCATCATATTGAATAGGGCCTTCGATTTTTAAATCGGGGCGTTTTTGTCGCACTATTTCAGTTGCAGCTCTTACTTTATCGACTTCATCTCCTTTTCCTGACGAACCAGATGAATATGAAAGCATGGCGATTTTTGGTTCAATACCAAAAGCCAAACTAGAATCGGCAGAGGAAATTGCTATTTCTGCTAATTGCTCCGCAGTAGGATTTGGATTAATAGCACAATCTCCAAAAACCGAAACTCTGTCCTCTAAACACATAAAAAATATAGAAGAAACTACAGAGGAATTCGGTTTTGTTTTAATGAACTGCAAGGCAGGCAAAATAGTGTGTTGCGTAGTATGAGCCGCTCCAGAAACCATTCCGTCAGCGTGGTCTTTGTACACCATCATTGTTCCAAAATAGGAAACGTCCTCCATTAAATCCTTAGCCATTCCTATAGTTACATTTTTTGCTTTACGCAACTCATAATAGGTGTTTACATACTCATCATAATGCTCCGATTCTATCGGATTTATGATTTGTATTTTAGAAAAATCTAAAGCAAGTCCCAGCTCTGCAACTTTACTTTCTATTTGTTTCTTGTTGCCAATGATCGAAATGTCAACCACATCCATTTCAATTAAGCGGGCTGCAGCCATAATAATTCTATCGTCATTTCCTTCTGGTAATACGATATGTTTCCGGTGTTTTCTGGCTCTTTTAACCAAATTATATTGAAACATTTTTGGCGTCATTCCTTCAGCTTCAAAAGTGATCAGCTTTTCAGCCAAGTTGTCTAAGTCTACATATTTTTCGAAAGTAGTAATCGAAATTTCAATCTTCTGTTTGTTATTCGCGTAAATTTTAGATTTTATGGATCCTATTTTATTGGTAATATAATACGTCCCTTCTTCGACGGCAATAATTGGAACTATGGGAGAAAGTCCTTCGATCAACTTTAAAATGCTAATCTCCGGCAAAATATTTCCTGTTAGAACAATTCCAGAAATAGTAGGATAATTCAGAGATTCATTGGCTTGCAAGGCACCTAGAATAATATCAGCGCGGTCTCCGGGAGTAATCACCAAGCTATTCTCTTTTAGATGCAACAAATAATTACACAATTGCATGGCACCCACGCTAAAGTTTCCGGTTTGATTGTTCAAGTGAGCCGATCCAAATAAAACTTTGGCATCCAACTCTTTTACAATTTCCTGTACAGTTGGATTGTTTAGATTATGAATTAAAGGAATCGAATTTACTAATATGCTTTTCGGCAAGCTTTTCTTTAAACCGTTGGTTACTAATTCTATATTCTCAGGTTGCACTTTATTAGCAATAACGGCCAAAACTTCTACATCTTTTACTTTGAATGAATCGTACGCAAGATAAAGACTATCGAGTAATTCCTCCAATGTTTTCCCTACTCCAGAGCCAACAATAATCGTTGGGATTCCTAGATTTTTAGCAATCAGTACATTCATATCTAACTCGATGACTGTACCTTCTCCTGTAAAACTAGTTCCTTCAACCAAAACAAAGTCGAAGCGTTCTTCCAATTTTTTATATTTTTCAATAATTAAATCGAGAACCTCTCCTATTTTTCCCTTATTTTTCTTTTTAATTAATTTACTTTTAGTAATGGCGTACGCATCTTCAAACTCGATGTCCATTCCAAAATGTCCTATCACGGTTTCTATATGATTGTCAAAACCTCCTTCTTCAAAATCTTCAATAATGGGTCTAAAATAACCTACTTTGGCCATTTTACCAATAAGCATACTCATCAATCCCAACGTAATAATTGACTTTCCACTATTTTGCTCGCTTGTTGCAATGTATATGGCCTTGTTCATTTTTTTATTTTTTAATTTAATTCAAAATCAATTGATTGTATTCTTCATTACTTTCAAAACCAACGGCGTTTTTTAAAATAAATAATCATTCCAATCACTATTAAAAACATAGCCCCCATAACGGTATGATAGCCATAATGACGTTTGAGTTCTGGCATGTAATCAAAATTCATTCCGTACACACCTACTATAAACGTGAGCGGAATAAATATTGCCGATACAATAGTAAGCGTTTTCATAATCTCATTCATCTTATGAGTTTGCGCCGAAAAAAAGAAATTAGAAGCACTTTCTAAGGAACTCATATCCGATTCTATTTGTTCCAATAACTCCAAAGTCTTTTGATGCAAACGCGAAAACAAACTGAATGTATCAGCTTCTACAGCGTTAAAAATAGTATCATCCTTGATGCTTTTGATATCATACAACGAATCCCGCAACGGAATGATGGAACGCTTTAAGAAATTAAAATTATCTCTGTGTTTTTCTATACGCTCTAAAATAACGGGATCCGGATTTTGCTTTGTAAGATTGATTAATTCCTCTACTTTATCCTCTTCGTTCTCAATCGTAACGTAAAAATTCTCTATAATAGCGTCAAGTAAAATGTATAACAAATAATCCGCTTTTTTGGTTCTTACTAGTCCAGAATGCGTTCTGATGCGCTCTCGTATGTGCGTAAAAAAATCACTTCGCTTTTCTTGAAAAGAAATTAGAATTCCGTCTTTTAACAAAAAACTAATTTGTTCTACACTTATATTATCTGAATGCTCTGTTGGTAAAAGCGATTTTATATTAAAAAACAAAAAATCATGAGACTCTTCCAGTTTAGTTCTTCGTGTGGTATTTAAAATATCCGCCAAAATGAAATTATCGATTTCGAAATAATGACCAATTGATTTTAACCATTCCACATTATTTAAACCGTGAATATTAATCCAATTTGTTTTTTGAACCTCAATATATTTATCTAAATCTGAAACCTTAAAATCCTCATATTCGATAAGATTCAAATCATCATAAACAAATAATTGCAACTCTGATTCCTTACTTTTATGAACACCAGTATATTCTAAAGAATAGGGTTGCATTTTTTTTCCTTTCTTGTATTTTATTTTTCTCATGCCAACACATTTATGTAGTAATATTACGAAAAATTTTGAAAAAAATTGTTTTCAATTGCTTTTGATGCATTCAAAACTTATGAAAAACTGCCAACTTTCTACTACCTAAAAATAAAGGTACGTGTAAATAATAACTCCTTGACTTATAAAATTATTTTGGTATTGAAACAAAACTGTTCAAAATTGTTAAAAAGTATTAATTCTGTAAAATTAGACCTCAAAATGACGTTAATATGAAATTATATGAATAAATTTGGTTTAAAGTCGTAACGTATCGCAATTACGAACGACAAAGTAGTATTAACAAATTATAAACTGAATAAACGAATTAACTAAATGGTAAAAAAAAAACTAACTCTAATTATTACCTGTTTGCTATTTTGTTTTGCGCAAGGCACATTTGCACAAAGTAAAAAAAAGAGAAGAGCAGACAAAAATGCTCCAGCTAAAGTAGAAGCTAAAGCACCCGAATCTAAAGACGGGAAAAAAGAACCAAAACCGTATAAAAAAGTTATTGATTCTACCGCAGTAACACAAAAAGGATTAATTGACATTCATAAAATCAATGACAAATATCTTTTTGAAATTCCTGACTCCCTTTTAGGAAGTGAAATAATGACTATTACCCGATATTCTAAAACTCCAGCAGGAGGAGGAATTTTTGGAGGAGAAGAAATAAACAGACAAGTTGTTCGTTGGGAAAAAGGATTAAACAACAACATTCTGTTAA
Source organism: Flavobacterium sp. GNP010 (assembly GCF_056428945.1). NCBI lineage: Bacteria > Pseudomonadati > Bacteroidota > Flavobacteriia > Flavobacteriales > Flavobacteriaceae > Flavobacterium > Flavobacterium sp. GNP010. The sequence continues at coordinate 63,471 of NZ_JBWJVK010000010.1, forward strand.
GATCTGTTACTTATGTTATCATGTCGCCAGATACTGATAAACCAATGGCTCAAGCAGTTAAAAATTCTACCTCAGACCCAATTATTGGAAACTATGATATTTTAGCTTTCAAAAAAGATTCGACTGGAAAGAATAATACGGGTTACGTAATCGATTTAACGAGTACTTTTGATGGTGATATTCAAACTTTTTCATTAGATCCAATTAAAAAACAGTTATTAAACATCGTAGCTTTTCAAAAAGACAAATCATTTCTTTCAAAAATTAGCAGTTATCCTATTAACACTGAAATTAGAAGCGTAAAAACATTTACAACTACACCGCCTCGTATTTCAGTAACGCCAACACCACAAATTGGAGTTAATTTACCATCTGCATTAGATGCTGGAGTAGTAACTGTAGAGTTGAATACTTCGATGATTTTACTGCCAAAAACTCCGATGCGAAAAAGAGAGTTTGATGCACGTGTAGGTTATTTTGCAAATGAATACGGCGTTTTTGAAGAAGAATCTCAAAAATCAGAAACTAAAGTTTTTGCTGTGAGATGGCGTTTGGAGCCAAAATCAGATGAAGATGCCCAAAAACAAAAAAAAGGAGAATTAATTGAGCCCTTAAAACCAATTGTATATTACATAGATCCTGCCACTCCAGAGAAATGGAAAAAATTCATCAAGCAAGGTATTGATGATTGGCAAGTCGCCTTTGAAGCAGCTGGATGGAAAAATGCTATCCGTGGAGAATATTGGCCAGAAAACGACCCGACGATGAGTCTAGAAGATGCACGTTTCTCTGTATTGAGATATTTTGCAGCTGAAATTCAAAATGCATACGGACCTAATGTACATGACCCAAGAAGTGGCGAAATTTTAGAAAGTCATATCGGTTGGTACCACAACATCATGAGTCTATTAAGAAATTGGTACTTGATTCAAACTGCAGCTGTAGATCCTGCTGCTCGTACTAAAAAGTTTGATGATAAACTAATGGGAGAATTGATTCGTTTCGTTTCTTCACACGAAGTGGGACACACTTTAGGACTACGTCATAATATGGGAGCGAGTTCTGCAACACCGGTTGAAAAATTGAGAGACAAAGACTATCAAGCTAAAAATGGACACACTTCCTCTATAATGGATTATGCCCGTTTTAATTATGTAGCACAACCAGAGGATGGCGTAACTGCATTATTTCCTAGAATTGGAGATTATGACAAATGGGCTATCAAATGGGGATACTCCTATTTTGACGGAGCTAAAACGGAAACGGAAGAAAAAGTGAAGTTGAATGAGATGACCAAAGAAGCGTACAAAAATAGTCGCTTATGGTTTGGTACCGAGTCAAGTCCTTATGATCCGAGATACCAAACAGAAGATATTGGCGATAACGCAATGAGAGCTTCTGAGTACGGAATTAAAAATTTAAAGAGAATTTTACCTAATTTATTGGACTGGACCAAAGAAAACGGAGAAAGCTATGCTGAGTTAGATGAATTGTATGGCGCTCTAACAGGACAATTTAGAAGATATATGGGACATGTTACTAAAAATGTGGGTGGAATCTATGATTCTCCAAAAACATATGACATGACTGGAAATCAATTTGAGGTAGTACCAAGAGCGATACAAAAAGATGCTGTTTTATTCTTGAATACTCAATTATTCAATACACCAAAATGGTTATTGGATCAAAATGTACTTTCAAAAATAAACCCAGATAATGGAGTTGAAGCTATCAAAGGAATGCAAGACGCAACCTTATCAAGTTTATTAGCTGGAGACAGAATGGTTCGCCTTATTGAAACTTCTTCAATGAATAAAAGTAACTATACTGTTGATGAATTGGTTAATGATCTTAAGAATGGAATTTTTTCTGAATTAAATGGAAGTACTTCTATTGATGTTTTCCGCAGAAATATTCAAAAGATATACGTTGATAAAATGATTGAATTGCTAAAACCTGGCACAACTGTAGTAAGATCAGTTCCTGTTGGAGTAACGTATGGTTTTACAACACGTAGAGTAAATCTAGCACAAACTGACTTGCCTTCTATTGCAAGAGGTCAATTGAATAGCTTAAAAAATGAGATGAAATTAGCCTCAACCAGAATGACAGATCGAATGAGTAAATACCACTTACAAGATTTAATTTCTAGAATTGGTGACGCTTTAAATCCTAAATAAATACCAAACCAAACTAGATTGAAAAGGGAAAATGTGTAACAACATTTTCCCTTTTTTTTTGAAATAAACCACTAAACTAAACCACTATGGACTTAAAGTCCATAGATTTTGTTTGGCAGACTGAAAGTCTGCGAGGTTAAAATGTAAAATCCACCGCAAATTCGCAAATTTAAAGACTTGCAACGTAAAAAATAATTTGCGAATTTGCGGTAAATATTTTTAGAACCTGAAAGGGAAATGCACTAAAATACATAGTTTTAACTATTTTTGAGACTAATAAATTTTAATCACAGCCACAGATTCGCAGATTTAGAGTTTCATTAATCAGTTACATGGATTATTGAACATCTAAACACTTTGTTTTCAATATTGATAAAATAGGCACGCTATCATTCTTGCTATTTGTCACGCTGGAAGCGTCTCAATCATGTTGCTTTTTTCTGAATTGACCATAATAAAAGTCTGATTAAAAGAACAATAGAACATGTAAAGTATGTTAAGCTTTAAATGTAAATAGTTTGCTTTATTTATATGTAAACTTTAAACAATCTAACAATATTGATTAACCTTTAAGTCATCTAAGCATTGAACCTTAAATAGTCTTGTTCTTAGCTGAATAGCATACTATCAGCACAAATAAATTGTCAACTCACATGACTTATATCTTGAAAAATGCGAGTTTGTTTCATTCTTATTGCTTAGTGACCCCTACCTAACAAGACTCTATTTTATAAACGTACTACAGTAATTAAAATCTCTGTAAAATTATATCTTACTTTAAGCCACAAAAAAACCGAACTATCGCTAGTTCGGTTTTAAATTTATTATAAAAAGTAATTAGTCTTTTGAAGATTTCACTGCTAATGTATAAATTACTAATCCAAATCCAATTTTGTTAATTGCATCTGCAATGTTGTAAGCTACATCAATGTTACCTGCTGGAATTAATCCGTTGTACCATCCAGTAGTTCCCATCATGTATCCTAATGGGTAAATTGCCCATCCTACAAGTACGAACCAACATAAGATTTTGTGCGCTTTTTGTACTTCTCCACCAGCTGCAGCAGCTAATTTAGACGCTTCTCCTAACCAGATTTCATACACGATCAAGAAATAAGCAGCTCCAGACAAAGCTCCCCACAATGCAGCACTTTCTGGTGCAACTACTTCACCAAAGTAACCTGTAACTAACATGATTACTGAATAAATAATCATTTTCCATAGTAATGATTGTTTCGCTCCAGCAACTTTTAGTATTAGGTAGAACTCTAAACACATTAATGGCACTGTTAGTACCCAGTCAACGTAACGAAAGAATGTTGGAGACTCACCAAATGAAGCCCAATAATCTCTCATGTAGAAATAATGTACTGCGGCAATAAAGGTAATTAAACCTGAAACTAAAACTGAAGTACGCCACTTTTTATCAAACTGGCTTAAGGATAAAAAGAAAAACGCCGATGCGGCCATCATAGCCATACAGCCTACAAAAAAAGTAAACCCTACGTAATCGGTTGGGGATAATTTCCCGATTAATCCTGAAATGAACATAAAATTTGTCATAATTAAAAAATTTTAAATGGTTTTGTTTAATCAAATATAGTAAAAGTTAAACGATAAAAAAATATTTTTGTTTATTTTTTTTTACCTATTTTTAAACAATAATTAAATTTTATGAAAAATTATCCCAATATCGCAATAGTGGCGAGCTTTTTCGGGCTATGGATGGATTCCTTCCTACCTACAACCTTTCAAATAATATCTGGATTTTTCTTAATTTTTACCTTTGGAATCTTGCACGGGGCCAATGATTTACTACTAATAAAAAATATAAATCCAGAAAAAAATAGCCGTTCATGGATTATGATTCTGGGATACTATGTGGTGATTGTTTTAACGGGAGTACTTTTATTCTATTTAATTCCGCAAATGGCGCTCCTATTATTCATTATTGTTAGTAGCTACCACTTTGGAGAGCAGCAATGGCAAAATTTAAATCAGACCTTTCCCAAATGGCTGCTGGTATTATTTCAGTTTTTATATGGTTTTGTAGTTTTATTGTTGCTATTTGTGTTTCATACCGATCAAGTTCAACATATTATTTCAAAAATTGCAAACTTAACGGTTCCTCTGCCCTATTTTTTGGGACTTCTTCAAATTTCAGCTGGACTTTTTATTAGTTTATGCGGGTATGCCTATTGGAAAACTGAAAAAATAAGAAGTAAACTCCTTTTAGAATGTTTTTACTTAATATTATTTACCATCCTATTTAAATCCTCTAGTTTAATTTGGGGCTTTGCTATATACTTTGTGATTTGGCACAGCATTCCCTCTATAATTGATCAGATTAAATTCTTGAATGGATCTTTCTCATTTCCACATTTTATAACCTATTGCAAAAATGCAGGTTTCTATTGGCTCGCTTCTGTTATAGGAATCGCTTTGATATATTTTATCTGTAAAAAAGAAGAGCAACTCTTTAATGCGTTATTTTTCTCGTTTTTAGCAGCGATTACCTTTCCTCATGCAGCCGTAATAACGAGAATGTTTCAAGGTGAAAAAAAACAACCGAAAAATAAAGATGCATAAAAAAACCGAGCCATTGCTGGCTCGGTTTTAGTTTTTTAAATTTCGCTAGAAAGCGGATAAACGATTCACATAATTTTGATATACAAAATTAGTTATTAGCTTATTTTACTTCTTCGAATTCAACGTCTTCAACATTGTCACCTTGAGCAGTTTCACCTTGTGGTTGTGCTTCTCCTTGACCTTGTTCTCCTTGAGCGTACATCGCTTCAGTAGCTGTTTTCCAAGCTGCGTTAATGTTATCAAGCGCTGTTTGAATTGCTGGAACATCTTGAGATTGGTGCGCCATTCTCAATTCAGTTAATGCATATTCTACCGCCACTTTATGATCATCAGCTAATTTAGCTCCAAGTTCTTTCAGTTGAGTTTCAGTTTGGAAAATCATAGAGTCAGCCTCATTGATTTTCTCCGCTTTAGCTCTTAAAACTTTATCAGACTCAGCGTTAGCTTCAGCATCTTGTTTCATTCTTTCGATTTCTTCAGAAGTTAATCCAGAAGAAGCTTCGATACGGATATCGTGAGATTTTCCTGTTCCTTTGTCAGTTGCAGAAACTTTGATGATACCATTAGCATCAATATCAAAAGTAACTTCAATTTGAGGAACTCCTCTTGGTGCTGGTGGAATACCATCTAAGTTGAAACGACCGATAGTTTTGTTGTCAGCAGCCATTGCTCTAGCACCTTGAAGAACGTGTAGTTCAACAGTTGGTTGAGAATCTGCAGCTGTAGAGAAAACTTGCGATTTTTTAGTTGGAATAGTAGTATTAGACTCAATTAATGTAGTCATAACACCACCCATAGTTTCGATACCTAAAGATAAAGGTGTAACGTCAAGTAACAATACATCTTTTACATCTCCAGAAAGAACTCCTCCTTGAATAGCTGCTCCAATAGCAACAACCTCATCAGGATTTACTCCTTTAGACGCTTTTTTACCAAAGAATTTCTCTACTTCTTCAGCAATTCTTGGCATACGAGTTGAACCTCCTACTAAGATTACTTCATCAATATCAGAAACTGATAAACCTGCATCTTTCAACGCTCTAGCCACTGGTGCCATAGAACGCTTTACTAATGTGTCAGTTAATTTTTCGAACTGTGCTCTAGTTAATTTTTTAACTAAGTGCTTTGGTCCTGAAGCTGTAGCTGTTACGTATGGCAAATTGATTTCAGTCTCTGAAGAAGATGACAATTCAATTTTTGCTTTCTCAGCAGCTTCTTTTAAACGTTGCAAAGACATTGGATCTAGACGCAAGTCAATTCCTTCTTCCGTTTTAAATTCGTCAGCTAACCAGTCAATGATTTCATGATCAAAATCATCTCCACCTAAGTGCGTATCTCCATTTGTTGACAATACTTCGAAAACTCCGTCTCCTAATTCAAGAACAGAAATATCAAATGTACCTCCACCTAAATCGTAAACAGCAATTTTTTGATCTGTACCTTTTTTATCTAAACCGTAAGCAAGTGCAGCTGCTGTAGGCTCGTTGATGATACGCATTACTTTAAGACCTGCAATTTCACCAGCTTCTTTAGTAGCTTGACGTTGTGCATCATTAAAGTAAGCAGGAACAGTAATAACCGCTTCAGTTACAGTTTGACCCAAATAGTCTTCAGCAGTTTTTTTCATTTTTTGAAGAGTCATCGCTGACAATTCTTGTGCAGAGTATAAACGACCATCAATGTCCACACGTGGTGTATTGTTGTCCCCTTTAACAATTTTGTATGAAACTCTTTTTGCTTCAGCCGAAACTTCACCAAAACCTTGTCCCATAAAACGTTTGATAGAAGCAATAGTCTTAGTTGGATTAGTTACCGCTTGTCTCTTAGCAGGATCTCCTACTTTAATTTCTCCACCTTCAACAAAAGCGATGATAGATGGTGTTGTTCTTTTTCCTTCTGCATTAGGAATAACAACTGCTTCATTACCTTCCATTACAGAAACACAAGAGTTGGTCGTACCTAAATCAATTCCGATTATTTTACCCATTTTTACTATATTTAATTTTAATGTATGTTCGTTTTTTATGACTCTTTCACAAATAGTCAATCTTTGTGCCAATACAAAACCCTCTATTAAATTGTCAGTTTATGTTAAAATTGACACCATTTTATCTGACAACATGACATTTCATATTGTCATAATACATCATAAGAAGTTATATTATGAAAGCTAATCCTGCTTCATATCTTTTTTTTGAGTACATTAACGTCATGCTATACTGTAATATGTGCAATAACTTGAATACAAACAATTAGGAAAAAGATAAAATAATTTAAAAACAAAAACTATGGCACTTATCAATCCTTATATTAATTTTAATGGTAATGCCGAAGATGCATTTCATTTTTATAAATCAGTTTTTGGCGGAGAGTTCGCAATGGTCCTGCGTTTCAAAGACATGGCCAATGATGAATTTCCGATACCGGCACATGAAGCCAATAAAATAATGCACATTGCTTTACCTATTGGGAAAAACATTTTGATGGGGAATGATGTCCCCGAAAGTATGGGGCGAGTAAATGAAAATGAAAACAGATCTAAAATTTCTATTAGTGCTGAAAGTCGTGAAGAAGCCGATCAACTATTTAAAGGACTCTCGGCTGGCGGAACCATTGAAGTTCCTATTGGCGAGAGTCCTTGGAATTCTTATTTTGGTATGTTCAGAGACCAATTTGGAATTGAATGGATGGTGGATTTTGATCCTAATTACAAAGGCCAAATAGATTAATTAAAAAAGTAACTCACACTTACCTGTCCTTGCCACTTGGAGTTTAAATTGTCTACCAACCATGGATTTCCTTTTGGATTTTTGAATTGAAAAACCGGTTGTTGATTTTCTATTCGTACAAAATCAAGTAGTGCATAACCTGAATTATTGATGTTAGGAACGTAGACTTGTGTACCCCAATTTTTAGAAATTAGATTGCCAATATTAAAAATATCAACAGCAAATTCCAACTTGTTTTTAAAAAATTTTGTGTCAAAAATGACTTTTAAATCTACTTGATGGTTCCAAGGCGTTCGTGCTGCATTTCGCTTAGCATATTCCCCGCGATGCGCATTTAAGTAGTCGCTATTATTGATGTAAGCATCCAACTGATTCCATTGTTCAGCCGCCGAAACTAGTACTGTATTATTACCATCGACAATATTTTGTAATTTAATTTCAGATTGATTTCTTGGAATGTATAAAATATCATTTTTTGCAGATCCATCGCGATTGATATCCCCTTCATAGACAAATGAAAATGGACTTCCTGATTTTCCGTTGTAAATTAACCCGAATTTCAAATCGTTAGATTTTATTTTAGTATCGTAAAAATGATAGGTAACTATTTTGTGTCGCAAATCAAAATTAGAAGCGGTTAACTCTGGTGAATTAGCAACCAAGGCTTGATTCCACTCAAAATTAGCAGCATGGGAATTCCTATTCGTGCTCGAAATATCTTTACTCACGCCATAGGTGTAGCCCAAAAATCCGTTGTAATGATCCTCTGTTTTAGTTAGACCAAAAGTTAGATTGTAGCGATATCCTTTTGATGTATTGGTTAATAAGAAAACATTAGTAAAATTGGGATTTATTTTAATGCTTTCTGCCGAAGTGTTGTAATACGGTCGGTTGTCAGCACCAGTAAAATTGCTTTTTTGATCTTCTTTTCGGTTAATAGACTGGAATAATAATCCATCTAACGTTTTGGTATACGTAGCTTCAAAATTAAAAGAAAAATTATTTTTGAGTTGTACATCAAGAGATAGGTTACTTTTCCAGTCACGAGGTAAATTGAAATTATTATCAATTAAATTAACTTCAGTCAATTTACGGCTTTGTAACGATTCTAATTGGCTCAAATCCTCATTTAAGGGTAAAACACCAGTAGGTCTGTAATCAATATTAAAGTACTTAGTGCCAGAAATATAATATTCATAAGCATACCAAACAAAAGGCATTCTTCCAGTAAATAAACCAGATCCTCCTTTTAAAGTATACTTCCCAGCTTCATCTATAGTATAATTAAAGCCAATTCGTGGGTTAAATATTGGTATGTTGTTGATTTTGTTTTTATAGCCTGCAAATTCAGGTGTACTTTTTATTTGGTCAGAAATTGGGAAATCAGTAGGTGTATTTTGCCAATCGACACGGAAACCAGCTAATAGATTAAACTTTTTAGAAAATCGAATCTCATCCTGAAAATAAACGCTTGATAATAACACCGAGTAATCAGCAGAAGGTGTTTTCTTATTGTATTCAAAATCATTATTCTCAATATTGTACACCCCACGAACTCTATTTGGTCTGTCAGCCAGAAAATTCGCAACAGAACTATACTGCCATCTTCCATTAAAAGCTGTTAGGAATCGGTATTCGATCGCATTAATTTCTGAAGAAGTACCTATTGTAAACTTATGATTGTTGTGGTAATACGTAATGTTGTCTGTAAATTGAATAGTGTTCAAACTCAATCCATAAACAGAAGCTTCCCGATACGTTCCTGCAAATATTGCATTTGAGGTATTATCAGTGATTTCTATATGCGGAAAAACACGACCATTATAACTTCTATCATCATTCACTGTTGATAATGACAAAGTGAGTTTGTTAGAAAGGGTATTTGTGAATTTACTTTTTAACTCGGCAACAATACTATTGGTAGTTGAATTGTGACGGTATCCTTGATTCCCAAAATTAAAAACCGTGGGTGTCCACTCTAAATTATCGGCAAAGCCTTTTACAAAGTTATTTCGGAGTGTTAATTTGTGATCATCTGAAATATTATAATCCAATCTCAAAAAAAGTTTAGTATTCTTGCGCTCTAATTGCGCATTTGACGAAATACCTGGATCATAATTGTATTTTGATTTAAGTCTATCAGCAATTAAAGTAACCGTTTTCTGCGAAATATTGGAAGTTGAACTACCTGGAGCATTTAAAACAGCTTCATTTCTATCAGCCAATTCAGCATTAAAAAAATAGAATAATTTGTTTTTTACAATCGCACCACCAATACTCACGCCATACGTGTAATCATTAAATGCAGCTGCTTCTTGTTTCAATCCATCGGAATAACGACCAATCAAATTTCTATTTTTTGCGAAAGTGTATAGTGCACCAGATGTCTCGTTTGAACCGCTTTTAGTAACAGCATTTATACTTGCTCCTGTAAAATTTCCGAAAGTAACATCAAACGGAGCCGTTTTTACTGACAAAGCACTGATGGCACCAAAACCGATGGGTTGTGTACCCGCCAAACCACCCGGAGTTCCTGATGCTGTAGACCCTGTAGCACCACTAGCTGGCTCCTGAAATCCTAAAACATCATTAGTGGCACTACCATCAATAGATAGATTATTAAACCTATAATTGGCCCCACCAAAAGAATTTAAATTAGCTTCAGGAAGCAAACGTGTGGCATCTTGAATACTTCGGTTTGCACTAGGAAGGCTGTTTATAACATCTATTTTCAGTCGTTTTTCGTTCCCTTTTTTAGTAGTAGAATTGTTTATTACTTCAACTCCAGCCAGTTCTTGTACTTTAGAAAAAAGGGAGAAATCTAGTTTTGTGGTTTTCCCCAATTGAATCTGAATAGCATCCAAAACCAATGGACTAAATCCTTCGTACGTAATTCGCGTTTCATAATCATCAGCTGGTTTCAATTGATTAAACTCATAATATCCATCAGCCTGAGATTGAGTTGTATATTTTATTCCTGTAGATTTTTGTACGATCGAAATAGTAGCAAATGGAATGGGGTTGTTTTGGTCATCAACAATATTTCCCTTTAAAATTCCTGTAGTTTCTTGCGCAAAAATAAATCCCGTGCACAAAAGAAAAAAAAGTGTAATTTGTAATTTCATTATTTGGTTGCGTTTAGATTTATAAATCTACGCAACTAATTGTATTTTGGTTTTATAAATTTATCGTATTTTTACGATTAATTTGAACTGAAAACATTACAAAGTACTAGTATTTAATAATTTACTAAAAAACCCTAGTTTAATATTTAAATTTTTATTTCATCTATAAATTACGATTAATATGAAAGAAACTATCGATTTTCATTCTTTTGAATTAGAATTATCCCAAATGGCTAAATGTTTGGCACATCCAGCCAGAATTCAAATTATTTCTATATTATCAAAACACAAAGACCGAACCTGTAAAGAAATTGTAGCCGAATTGCCGTTGTCGCAATCTACGGTTTCGAAGCATTTAAAAGATTTACTCAACGAAAATTTGATTTGTAGAAAACTGAGTGGTACACAGTCTTTATATACACTCGAATGGAATAAATTAGAAAGGGTTTTTACCATTTTTGACCGTTTTAGTAAAAAAACAATGGTGAATAGACCTAAAAGGAATTGTTGTTAAGTAGAGATAGACTGATAAAAAAGTACATAAATAATTAAAAAAACCTCATCTAGTTTCAAATTCATATTTGGAATATCAATACCTGTTTTTATACTAAAGTAGTAGTTTAGAGAACATTTAGATGTAGAACATTCTATAATTAAATAGCAATAGTCTACATAAAAGTTTTGCTATTTGTTACAAAAAAAAATGATTATGGATTTACAAATAGTTATGTTTTCAATTGAATGCAATAGAAACAACTAATTTAGTGGCTCTTAAAGGAAGCTGCAAGATTTTTTTAAAAAATAAATTACACCCTTTTATCAAATTCAATTGAATCAAGACTATCGATTTTAAATAAAGGCTCATTAAGCGGAAGTGTAAAACAAAAAGTAGAACCTATACCCTCTTTACTTTCAACCCATATCTCACCATCATTTTTTTCTACAAATCCTTTCACCAATAACAACCCAATTCCGGCTCCTTTATTGTCTTTTCTAGCTTTAGACAACGTACTCATTTGAGGTGTAAAAAGTTTATCTTGAACATCCTGAGACATCCCCATACCAAAATCTTTTATCTGAATAATTATCTTTTCAGATTCAACTGTTGCAGAGACTACAATTGTTCCTCCAATAAATGAATGCTTAATAGCATTAGAAATAATATTTTGAATAATAGAAAGAAACATTTTTTCATCAGCAAATACACTAGTGTTTATTTCAATATCGTTTTGAAGATGAATTTCATTTAGCGATGCTGATTTTTCAAGGGATTCAAAAACCTTTTGTACATATTGAAAAGGCGCAATTTTAGTAGGTGAAAAAGCTTCTGAAGCATACTTTATTCGAGCCCATTCTACTAAGTTATCTAACATGTTTAACTCATCAACAGCGGTTTGATGAAGCAAATCAAGCATTTCTTTAACTACATGAGGTTCCAGTCGATTTAAATTGGCTTTCAAATATTCTGCAGTACCAATTATCCCAGACAAAGGACTTCGAAGATCGTGTGAAACAATAGCCAAAACGTTCTCTTTATGCGCATTGAGATCTTCTAATTCTTTTACATATTTTTTGATTGCATCTTCTGATTTTTTTCGCTCGGTCAAGTCTCGAAGAATTTTAACGTACCCCAACATCTCCCCTTCCATTCCAATAAGCGGAAATACTAGACCGTAAGCATAAAACGAGCTTCGGTCTTTACAAATATGCCAGCGATTGTCTGTTGCTCTACCTTCTATTAATGCAGCATTAATTTCTGTTTTCGGAATACCGTTTTGTATATCCTCTTCTGTGAAAATGATATCAAAATGTTTACCAATAATTTCATCTGGTTCATATCCAAATATTCTTGTTGATCCAGAACTCCAGCTATTAATTATAAAATCATTATCAAGAGTAAAAATGGAATAATCTTGTAAGCTATCTATTACTTGGCTGTAAAACTCTGCGGTGGGAATATAGTTACTTCTAAGAATTTTAGGAACAGTATTATCGTTTTTCATTAAATTTTGCAACTACTATTTGAAATTATGAAAGTTAATTTTTGCTTGAATTGTTTAATCAATGCTTACAAATGTACACAAAAGAATATGTAATTATTTAAGACTCATTAATAAAAGGTCTGCAAAACCACCTTTATAAAAACTTCGTACATAACCTGTAAGGAAAGGAGTAATAGTTTTCATCCTGGTTCATGGAAAATTGAACCATAGCATGAAAAACCGCTATTAATTTAAAAATCACCAAATAATTCATTTAACAATGAAGGAGCAAAAATCTTTATCATTCATTTAAAACGGAATGAAAATGTTTTTAAAAATTAATCATCAAGTTAAATTTTGAGCTATTATTTTTTTATCCAGACTAAATATATTCGCCAACCCACTGAAAGGTAATAAATTATACAAGTTAATATAAAAATTATATAAATTTCTTGTTTCAACAAAACTTAATTTTGAATAAATAAAAGAAATAAATTATTTACTAATTGTACTAAAAATCGATTTCGGCAGCGATCAAAAAATAGCGGCTTCTCCATAATTTTTGTTAGAAAACTATTAAATCAAATTTTGTGTAGTGTAATACTTTCAATATAAAATTTAAAAATAACAGCTACTATTAATTCTGCTACTGCAAATATTTTACAACAGCTTAAAAAACAAAAAAGTGGATAAGACTTCTGTTCTATTTGCTTTTAAAAAAATCTAGGTTCTGGGGGAATACTCTTTCGCTATGACCAAGTGTTAAATACTAGTATTAATTTTAATTGTTAAATTATGAAAAATGAAGTTAAAATTCATGAAGTAAGTTCTGCGACCCTGAAAGGCCGTCGAGAATTTCTTAAAATCAGTGGTTTAGTTGCCGCCAGCACGGGACTGATCTTGATGGGATGTAACGATGATGACGGTCCTGCTACCGATCAAAAATTACCAGGCGTACGTGATGGTAAATTTGATTTAGGTGGAAATGATTTTGGTGTACTGAGTTATGCTTATGCTTTAGAGCAATTAGAAGCTGACTTTTATACTAAAGTAGTCAATGCAACTAATTTTAGAATCACGTTTAATGCTACAGAGCAAACCATTCTGACAGATTTATACAATCATGAGGTAATTCACAGAGAGTTTTTTAAAGCAGCGTTAACAGGAGCATTACCAGATCCAAGTAAACAGCTTCTTCCAAATTTAGCTTTCAATTACGGAACCCTAAATTTCAACAGCCGTAATGAAGTTCTAGCAACAGCTAAAGCACTAGAAGACACAGGAGTTGCTGCATATAACGGCGCTGGAAGACTATTGACTAATCCTGATTATTTGTTATTAGCTGGGAAAATAGTTTCTGTAGAAGCAAGACATGCCTCTGCTATACGAAGCCTTATAAACCCAAATTCAGCTGATTTTGCAGGAGATGATGTGATTAATACTTCAACTGGTCTTGACGTAGTAAAAACTCCTTCACAGGTGATTCCTATCGCTGCTGGCTTTATTACAACAGCTTTTACAGCAAAATTTTTACCGTAAATAACACTTAAAACGTATCATTATGAATATATTAAAATTTTTAGAGCCGTTTACCAATGAAAATCTAATGAATGGTAAAGCCTCCAGGAGAGATAGTTTCAATTTATTTGGACATTTAGGTAAAAATGCTGCTTTAGCCGCAGTTCCGTTTGGAATTGCAGGTTTGACTTCTACTAAAGCATTTGCAGCCGATATTAATCCAACTCCTTCTACACCAATAGGCGCCTTGCAACTTGCGTTAGTCTTAGAATATTTAGAGAAAGAATTCTATATTATGGGACTAGCGTCAGGTGTTATTCCACCTGGCGGAAGAGATGAAAAAGTATTTATGCAAATTTCTGCACATGAAACCGATCACGTAACATTCCTAATTGCAGGATTGGGTGGTGCAGGAAGTGCTAATTTTGTTGCAAAACCAACCTTTGATTTTACCGTTAATGGGGCATTTGATCCTTTCAATAAAACAGGAATTGGAACTACGGCGGCGTACGCGCAATTTCTTGCACTAGCACAAGCTTTTGAAGATACTGGGGTTCGTGCCTACAAAGGACAAGCAGCTAATTTAATTTCTACTCCAGATTTATTAACTGCGGCATTGCAAATTCATTCTGTAGAAGCACGACATGCCTCAGAAGTAAGAAGATTGCGAGGACTAAAAGGATGGATTACTGGAAACGAAAGAGGTGCGGGAATGCCTGCAGCAACTCAAGCGGTTTATGATGGTGAAGAAGTTACCATGCAAGCGGGTTATAATACCGCAACGCTTTTTGGCGCAGCAGCGGGATCTGAAGCTTATGATGAGCCTTTGACAACTTTGCAAGCTGTAAATATTGCCAACCTGTTTATTGTGTAATTAGTATTTATCCTGCTTAGAATAAATCAATTATAAAAGGAACTAATGTAGATCTTTTTATCCCACAAAAAAAGCCTCTCATTACTGAGAGGCTTTTGCTTTCTGGGTGGAAGACGGGGCTCGAACCCGCGACCCTCGGTACCACAAACCGATGCTCTAACCAACTGAGCTACAACCACCATTTGCTTAGCGGTGGCAAAGATACGACATAAGTTTACTTTTGCAAATATTTTTTTTAAAAAATAACGTGAAATTTATATCAAATCGCCTAAGCTATTGACTGCCAAATATCTTTCTACAGTAAAACCTTCAGCATGATCTACACCAGTAAGTCTTCCTAAATCTCTGGAACGGTAATTTAAGCTTTCCAGGAAATTTTTACTCGTTATTGGCGACTCAGGCTCCTTAGAGTTGGCGTCATAAAATTGAGAACTGTAGGCCAAAATCGCTTCAGTTTTTTTATCTGTAAAACCTGTAATGTCAACTACAAAATCTGGAACTATATTTTTCCATTGAATGTAATGATATACTAGTTTAGGACGCCAAGGGTGTTGCGCCTCTCCATCTATCGCTGTCTCGACCTTTACTAAACCTGACAAAAAACAGGCATCAGACACTAGTTTACTTCCTTTTTCATGATCAATATGGCGGTCGTCGATAGCATTACACAAGACAATTTCGGGTCGGTATTTGCGAATCATTTTTATGATTTCCAATTGGTGTTTTTCGTCATTAACAAAAAAGCCATCTCTCATCTCTAGATTTTCTCGCGCAGAAACACCTAAAATAGCAGCAGCGGCAGTTGCTTCTTGATCTCTAATTTCTGCCGATCCGCGCGTGCCTAATTCCCCTCGTGTCAAATCGATTATTCCCACGGTTTTACCCAAAGAAATTTCTTTTAAAATGGTTCCTGCACAACCTAATTCTACATCATCTGGATGCGCACCAAAGGCTAGTATGTCTAATTTCATCATTTTTTTTATTATTTTTTAGCAGAACAAAAAACAGTCTCTTTCTTAATTACAATACCTTTTTCATCGTCATAGATTTATTAACGCTTTCCTCCCACTCTTTTTCGGGAATACTATCCTTGGTGATTCCGCAACCCATGTATACATGAACCTTAGTCACTATATCAGTGGTATTTGGAGTATTGATTAAAGTATCCCCAATTTGCATGCAACGTAAATTTACAAACAAATCTGAGTTTACAACATTTGGAGTCATGCTACTATTCAATTCTCCCAAATAACCCGTGTAAAAACTCCGGTCATAATCTTCATTTTGAATGATAAAAGCTTTAGCATTGTTTTTAGGTAACCCGCAAACCGCTGGTGTAGGATGGAGCATTTCAATGATTTTTTTTAAACTCTCATGAACATTCAAACGTCCAGAAATATCCGTTTTAATATGCCAGATCTCACCCGCTTTGATGCTGTAAGGTTGGGTTACCAAAACTTCTGATGCAACAGCAGTTAACTCATTAACAATGTAATCTGTTACAAATTGCTGTTCTTCCTGTTCTTTTTTCTGCCAAATAATTGCTGTACTTCCGCTGTCTTTTTGTGTTCCTGCTAAAGAAATCGTTTCAAAAACACCAGCATTAACTTTCAATAACTGTTCTGGTGTGGCGCCTAACCAAATCCCAATTTTAGGATGATAAAAACAATAGACAAAAGTACTAGGATACAGTTGGAGTAATTTTCGGAAAGTTGCTATTAAATCAAAATTAGGTACTGGAATAGTTTCTTTTCGAGACAACACAACCTTTTTAAAATCACTTTTACTTATCGATTCAATTCCTTTGGCTACCAAATCTTTAAAATCCTTTTTAGCCAATTCATCGATGGTCGTTTGCTTCTCAGAAAAAAATAAATCTTGATTACTTTCGAAAGAAACTCGCATAATTTCAGATTCATTTTCAGGAATCAAAAAGGTGTTTTTTCCATCAAAAGACGAAATAACAAATCCTTTTTCTGTAAAATCATCAACTTGAAAAAGTGAAGCATCCCGCTGAAAAAAACCAACAACCTCAGGAGTATTGGGTTTGCAATACAGAACAAAAGGAAGTTCTTCCTGCAAGTGTTTTTTTGCTTTCGCTACAAGTGATTCCATTATTTATCTTCGCTTTTCCTTTTTGGTAAAATCATATTGGTAAGCTTACACAGTGAAATCAAGTTGTTTCTTTCATCGGTAATTCTAATTTCCCACAAGTGAATGCTTCTTCCTTTGTGAACTATTTTAGCTGTTGCCGTAACGATTCCGTCGCGTTTGGCTTTCAAATGATTGGCTGCGATCTCGATCCCGCGTACTTCACTCACATCTGAATTTACAAAAAGCATCGATGCGGCACTACCCACACTCTCTGCCAAAGCTACCGTAGCTCCTCCATGCAGCAATCCCATAGGCTGATGCACTGCAGAATTCACGGGCATCGTGGCTACTAAAAAATCTTCTCCTGCGTCAGTATATTCAATATTCAGCGTTTGCATTAAAGTATTCTTAGAAACATGATTGCAATACTGAAGTATTTTTTCTTTGTCGAATGTCATATTATTTGCTTTAAAAAATGTAAAATTAAAGAAAAGATGACTTACAAAATAGGAATTACAATTGTTATTCTTATTTTGAAAATAGATTTTCCCTATTTTTACAAAAAAAACAATTCGATGCCTCCCAAAATACTTTTACTTTTTATCGGAATAGCACTTGCGCTTTGTTCCTGCCGTTCTGATTTTGAGACAGTAGCAAGCACAGGCGATTTAGCGTTTTCCAAGGATACTATATACCTTGATACCGTTTTTTCGAATATAGGGTCGAGTACCTACCGACTTAAAGTATACAACAAAAGTAAAAATGACATCACCATACCAAGTATAAAATTAGGTAAAGGATTGAGTTCTAAATACCGCATGACAATTGATGGCATGCAAGGAACAGCAGGGAAAATTTTTACAAATGTAGCGTTGTTAGCAAGAGACAGTTTGTATGTTTTTATTGAAACCACGGCTAACATCGCTGATGCAAATCCAGCTGATTTTTTGTACACAGATCAAATTCAGTTTGATAGCGGTGCCAATCAACAAAATATTGAATTAGTAACTCTTATCCAAGATGCAGTTTTCCTTTATCCACAGCGCTTTGCTGACGGAACAAAAGAGACGCTACCTATTGGAGAACAAAAAATTGAAGGTTTTTATTTGGATGAAAATGATCCTGTAAACGGAAATGAGTTGCAGTTTAACAACAACAAACCGTATGTCATCTATGGATATGCCGCCATTCCTTCCAATAAAACAGCTACTTTTGAAGCAGGAACAAGAGTTCATTTTCATGCTAATTCTGGTCTTATTGTAGCCAACAAAGCTTCGATTCAAGTGAATGGAGCACCCTCAACTACAGGCAAGTTGGAAAATGAAGTTGTTTTTGAAGGCGATCGTTTAGAAACTGATTTCTCAGATGTACCGGGACAATGGGGAACTATTTGGCTTACTGATGGAAGTGCTAATAATAAACTGAATCATCTTACAATCAAAAATGCTAGTATCGGCTTGCTAATTCAAAACAATGACAATACTACAGTTGCTATAAAAAATACCCAAATTTACAATAGCAGTACCTACGGTATCTTGGCGCAGACCGCAAAAATTAATGGAGAAAATTTAGTCATCAACAAAGCTGGTTTGGCAAGTTTAGCGTGCTCTTATGGAGGTACTTATTTATTTACCCACTGTACCTTCAATAATAATTGGAACAGTTCTCAGCAGGTAGCAGTTGCAATAAGCAACTTTATCACTGGAGCTATTCCTGAAGTGAAAGATTTGAGTGCTGCAACCTTCAATAACTGTATCATTTATGGTTCCTACGCCAATGAAATGAGTTTAAATAAAAAAACAGGAGCTGCTTTTGAATACCAATTCAATAATTGTTTAATTAAATTTGATAATATTTCGAACCAATTTAGTACAAATCCGCTGTATCAATTTAGTACCGACACAGCACATTACAACGCAATCATTCTGAATAAAGATCCCAACTATTTTAATCAATCTCAGAATAAGTTCAATATCGATGAAACTTCTGCCGCTTTTGCAAAAGGGAATTCGATGTATTTAATTCCATTAGACATTTTAGGAAATACTAGAACTGTACCCCCTGATTTGGGAGCTTACCAAAATAAGACTTTTCCTAAATAACTCACTATAAAAGAACGCGTACCGAATTGAAATTCAAAAATTAAGCTTGATTTAATTAAACATTTAATAACTTGATATAGGGAAATAAACAGTAGTTTTGCCAAAATTTAACACCTCAAGCAAAATTAATTTTAAACAATTTCAACCAATTATCAAATTATGAAACAAATTTACTCCTTGCTCTTTTTATTACTTTTCACAGTAGCTTTTGGTCAGGCACCGGCAAACTACTATACAACGGCGACCGGCACGGGATATACCTTAAAAACGCAACTTTACAATATTATTAAAGGTCACACAGTTCAGGATTACGCGGGCCTTTACATTACTTACGAAACCTCTGATATCGATAATTTTTTTGAAAAAGATGGCACTGTCTTAGATATGTATTCTGAAAATCCTGCAGGAGTAGATCCGTATACTTATGCTATAACTGCTACCCAGCGATGTGGAAATTACGTTGCTGAAGGCGATTGTTACAATCGAGAGCATATTATACCACAATCCATTTTTAATTCAGCATCACCAATGGTTTCTGATGCTCATTTTATTACTCCAACAGACGGAAAAGTAAATGCGATCCGTTCTAACTACCCGCATTCTGTTGTAGTAACACCTACAGAGACTACAAGAAATGGAAGTAAATTGGGAGCTAGTACTACGACTGGTTATACAGGGCCCGTTTTTGAACCAATCAATGAATTTAAAGGTGATATAGCTAGAATGTATTTTTATTTTGCCACACGTTATGAAAATACAGTTTCAACCTACAATTACGCAATGTTCAATAATACGACTAATAAAGTATTTACAACAGCATTTTTAAATCAATTGCTGGCATGGCACAATCAAGATCCAGTAAGTGCTAGAGAAATTGCTCGTAATAATGCCATTTATGCTCGCCAAAATAATAGAAATCCTTATATTGATCATCCTGAATATGTTGCATCTGTTTGGACAACAGAACCAGTTGATACGCAGGCACCAACTGCGCCTACTAATTTGATGGTAACAACAACTACATCAAACACTGCGTCGGTATCATGGTCAGCAGCTACAGATAATGTTGCAGTAACAGGGTATGATTTATATGTAAATGGAACTTTAAAATCTACAGAAACTGGTTTAACTGCTACTGTGTCTGGATTAAATCCTTCAACTTCGTATTCATTTTATTTAATAGCGCGAGATGCAGAAAGAAATTCGTCTCCAGCAAGTACTACAGTAGTTGGAACAACAACTGCAGCCCCTACTGGTGGAACGACAGCTTCAGAAATATTCTTCTCGGAATATGTAGAAGGAAGTAGTTTTAACAAGGCTTTAGAAATAGCTAATTTTACAGGAGCAGCGGTTGACTTATCTGTTTATTCCATAAGAAAACAGTCCAATGGCGCCGGAGCTTGGAGTGCAGGTTTAAATTTAACGGGTACATTAAATAATGGAGCTGTATTCATTTTAGTTGATCCGCAAATAGCATTATCCTGCTATGCAGCTTCCAGCGCAAACTTATCTTCTGCACAAGAAGCTTTTAATGGAAATGATGCAATGGGCTTGTTTAAAAATGGCGTCCTTATTGATGTAATTGGAACTTTCAATGGTGGTACTGCGAATTTTGCAGCTGACGAAACCTTACGAAGAAAACCAAGCATTTCTGCACCAAATGTAACTTTTAACAAAGCAGCCGAATGGGATTTATATGCTAAAGATACTTGTAATGGCCTAGGAAGTCACGCATTAGCAACTTTATCTACTGTTGATTTAGAAGAATCAAAAGTTACAATTTACCCAAATCCATCCCATGGAAGCGTAAAAATCAATTTTGAAAATGCCAATGAGAATTATGATGTTCAAATATTTTCGGTTTTAGGACAAAAAGTGTTTGAAAAGTCATTTCGTGAAATTCCTTCTGCAGCTATTAACAACTTACAAAAAGGTATTTACTTTGTTAAAATAACTAATAACTCGCAATCGGTTACTAAAAAACTAATTGTGAACTAATATTTAATAACATAATGAAATTTAAAGCGGCATTTTTATGCCGCTTTTTTTATTCCCTAATTAAAAAATTGCTGCAGTATTTTTAAATAATAGTAATCCAAAATATGCTGCTACAGCGTTTAAAATTAGAATTCATTCTATTTAAGTAAGACTTCGCTTATGATAGCTTAAATGTTAATAGTTTTGTTAAAAAAATCTTAAATACCTTTACAATTTGTTAACATGAAACAGCTTTAAAGTTATAAATTTGTGCGACTTAACTATTTTAAACTTGAGAATCAAGTTTTTAAATATTGAAGTTAACTACAAAAACCATAACAACTTTAAACAATGAAAAAAATTTACTCTGCATTATTATTCTTATTCTTATCTGTTGCATCAGCACAAGCACCGAGCGGCTATTACAGTACAGCAACAGGAACCGGATACACTTTAAAAACCCAACTATACAATGTAATAAAAGGGCATACTGATCAAGGGTATGCTGGACTCTGGACTACCTATGCTACATCGGATAGGGACCATCAAAATGAAAATGACAACACTATTTTCGACCTGTATTCTGAGAATCAAAACGGAGCCGATCCATACACTTTTATTCTTACAACAGAACAATGTGGTACTTATTCAGTTGAGGGCGATTGCTACAATAGAGAGCACGTAATTCCACAATCTACTTTTAACTCTGCAGCACCAATGGTATCTGACGCACATTTTATTCCGCCAACTGATGGAAAAGTAAACGGCATACGTTCTAGTTTTCCACATGGTAACGTAGCAACGGCATCAATAACAACTTTAAACGGAAGTAAATTAGGCACAAGTGCTGTTTCTGGATATACTGGAACTGTTTTTGAACCAGCGCCGGCTTTTAAAGGCGATATAGCCCGAATGTATTTTTATTTTGCAACACGTTATGAAAATACGGTAGCTGGCTATCCTTTTGCCATGTTTAATGGTAGCAGCAACCAAGTATTCACGACCGCATTTTTAAATTTGTTACTTTCATGGCATGCCAATGACCCGGTGAGTGCAAGAGAAATTGAGAGAAATAATGCTATTTATGCACGCCAAGGAAATAGAAATCCTTTTATTGACAATCCCGCTTATGTAAGCGCTATTTGGGGTGGAACTACAGGAGGTGGAACAACCGACACTACGGTTCCTAGTACACCAACATCGCTAACATCAACATCTAAAACGACAACATCAGTAACACTTGCATGGAATGCATCTACTGATAACGTAGGCGTAACAGGCTATAATGTATATGTAAATGGTGTTTTGAGAACAACGGTTACCACTTTGAACACTGTTGTGGGTAGCTTGACAGCAGCCACTAGCTATACCTTTACTGTGCGAGCAAAAGATGCAGCAGGAAATTTATCTGCAACGAGTAATTCTTTGACTGTAGTTACTAATTCGAACAACACAGCAACTGATTTATTATTTTCGGAGTACATAGAAGGTTCTTCAAATAATAAAGCGTTAGAAATTTCAAATGCTACTGGTGTAGCAGTCAACTTATCCATCTACAGCATCAAAAAACAAAGCAATGGCGCTGGAGCGTGGAGCGCAGGCTTACCTTTATCTGGAACCTTGAGTTCTGGTAGTAAATTCACTATCGTAAATAGTCTAATGTCCTCTTCCTGTTATGCTACTAGCGCTGCCAATCTTTCTACATCTGCTACCGAAATGGCATTTAATGGAAATGATGCCGTGGGTCTGTTCAAAAACGGAATTCTGATTGATATCATTGGTACATTCAATGGCGGAACTGCAAACTTCTCAATTGATGAAACCATCCGCAGAAAAGCGACTGTAATGGCGCCTTCAACCACTTTTAACAAAGCTACTCAATGGGATGTCTTTGCATTAGACACTTGTAATAACTTAGGAAGTCGTGTGCTTGCAAAGGAGCCAAAAACTACTCTTGATGTTGCTCTTGATGCCATTGTTATTTATCCAAATCCATCCAATGGAACTTTTACTATCAACAATTCGAACCAAATGTATTCTATCGAAGTTTACTCCATAATCGGTCAGAAAATTTTCAGTGCAGAAAACACTACCAAATCTGAAATTACAATTCCAAATATTGCTCGAGGAACCTACTTGGTTCGCATCAGTACCAATCAGGAATCAGTCATAAAGAAATTAATAATCAACTAAATTAAAAAGCGGCAAATTGCCGCTTTTTTTTTGCTCAAAATGTAATCAAAATTGATTAAATTTGCACCGCAATACAACAAACTACACAACAATGATTCATTTCTTTGAAAACCAAAGTAAAACCGTTTTTGCAGTACAAACGCAAAACGAAATCTCAGCTCAAGACATTTCAAAACTCAATTGGCTTTTTGCCGACGCACATATTCTAGAAAAATCCGTACTCACGGATTTTTTTGTTGGACCTCGTGCCGCTATGGTTACACCATGGAGCACTAATGCAGTAGAAATCACTCAAAACATGGGGATTTCTGGAATTATTAGAATTGAAGAATTCGAAAAGGTAGCAGCTGAGTTTACTGATTTTGATCCAATGTTACTTCAAAAATACTCGGAATTACATCAAGATATATTTACTGTAAATATTGAACCTGAAGCTATTTTAGAAATTGATGATATTGATGCCTATAACAAACAAGAAGGTTTAGCTTTAAGTTTAGAAGAAGTTGAATACTTAGATAATTTGGCAACCAAATTAAGCAGAAAACTTACGGATTCTGAAATTTTTGCTTTCTCACAAGCCAATTCTGAACACTGTCGTCATAAAATTTTTAATGGAACTTTTGTAGTGGATGGCGAAGAAAAACCAACTTCATTATTCAAATTAATCAAAAAAACATCGGAACAAAATCCTAGAGATATTGTTTCAGCTTATAAAGACAACGTAGCTTTTGTTAAAGGTCCGAAAGCCACACAATTCGCACCAAAAAGTGCTGACAAACCAGATTTTTACGAAGAAAAAGAATTTGAATCGGTATTGTCATTAAAAGCAGAAACACACAATTTCCCAACAACTGTGGAACCTTTCAACGGAGCTGCAACAGGTTCTGGAGGAGAAATTCGTGACCGATTGGCTGGTGGACAAGGTTCATTACCATTAGCAGGAACAGCGGTTTACATGACTTCCTATTCGAGATTGACCAACAATCGTAAACACGAAGAAGCTATGGCGGAACGTCCTTGGTTGTATCAAACACCAATGGATATTTTGATTAAAGCCTCAAATGGAGCTTCAGATTTCGGAAACAAATTCGGACAACCATTAATTACAGGTTCGGTTTTAACTTTCGAACACGAAGAAACCACCCCTAACCCCTCCAAAGAAGGGGAATTAAAAAACCGCAAGTTAGGTTATGACAAAGTAATCATGCAAGCAGGTGGAATTGGGTACGGAAAATTAGATCAAGCGATTAAAAAGAAACCACAAGAAGGTGATAAAATTGTCATTCTTGGTGGAGAGAATTATAGAATTGGAATGGGTGGAGCTGCCGTTTCATCTGCAGATACAGGAGCTTTTGGTTCTGGAATTGAATTAAATGCGATCCAACGATCGAATCCAGAAATGCAAAAACGTGCCGCTAATGCCATTCGTGGTTTAGTGGAAAGTGATTACAACCCAATTGTTTCTATTCACGATCATGGTGCAGGTGGACATTTGAATTGTTTATCTGAATTAGTTGAAGAAACAGGAGGATTAATCGATTTAGATAAATTGCCAGTTGGAGATCCTACACTTTCTGCCAAAGAAATCATAGGGAACGAATCTCAAGAAAGAATGGGATTAGTGATTGGTGAGAAAGACATGGACATCTTACAACGAATTGCCGATAGAGAACGCTCTCCAATGTATGAAGTGGGCGTGGTTACTAATGATCATAGATTTACCTTCCAATCCGAATCTACAGGTTTAAAACCTATGGATTATGCTTTGGAAGACTTTTTCGGAAGTTCCCCAAAAACAATTATGAATGACAAAACAATTGCTAGAAATTATAGCAATTCAGAATATAACTCGAAAGAAATTCCAACCTATTTAGAGCAAGTTTTACAACTTGAAGCTGTGGCTTGTAAAGATTGGTTAACGAACAAAGTCGACCGTTGTGTAGGTGGAAAAGTAGCCAAACAACAATGTGCTGGACCGTTACAATTACCTTTAAATAATGTAGGTGTAATGGCTTTAGACTTCAAAGGAAAAGAAGGAATTGCCACATCCATTGGGCACGCTCCTATTTCGTCTTTAATTGATCCAGTTGCTGGTACAAGAAATGCTATTGCTGAGTCACTTTCTAACTTAGTTTGGGCACCATTGAAAGATGGATTAGATTCAGTTTCTTTATCTGCAAACTGGATGTGGGCTTGTAAAAATGAAGGTGAAGATGCTCGTTTATATGAAGCGGTTCAAAGTTGTTCTGATTTCGCTATCGAATTAGGAATTAATATTCCAACCGGAAAAGATTCGCTTTCGATGAAACAAAAATATCCGAATGATGAAGTAATTGCACCAGGAACGGTTATTATTTCAGCTGCTGGAAATTGTTCAAATATTACGAAAGTTGTAGAGCCAGTTTTACAACATAATGGCGGAAATATTTACTACTTAAACTTATCTCAAGATGCTTTTAAATTGGGAGGTTCGTCATTCAATCAAACACAAAATAAAATAGGTAATGAAACGCCTACTATCAAAAATGCTGCGTTCTTTAAAACAGCATTTAATACGTTACAAGATTTAATTAAAGAAAGAAAAATCAAAGCCGGACACGATATTGGAAGCGGTGGATTAATCACAACTTTATTAGAAATGTGTTTTGCCGATGTGAATTTAGGGGCAAATTTCGACTTAACTTCTATTAATGAAATCGATTCTACTAAATTATTATTTTCAGAAAATATTGCAGTAGTTTTCCAAGCAGATGCGGAAGTAGAAGCCATATTTAAAGCGAATGGCGTTGAAATTTTCAATATTGGAACGGTTACTAATTCGGATACTATTTCTATTGTGAATCATGAAGATACATTTAAATTTTCTTCAAAAAAATATAGAGAAATTTGGTATGAAACATCCTTCTTATTAGATCAGAAACAAACCAAAAATGGCAAATCATTAGAGCGTTATGAAAATTTCGCGAATCAACCTTTACAGTTTACTTTCCCATTACATTTTGACGGAATCCTCACCCCCAGCCCCTCTCCAAAGGAGATGGGAGATAGACCAAAAGCGGCAATTATTCGTGAAAAAGGAAGTAATTCGGAACGTGAAATGGCAAATGCTATGTATTTGGCCGGTTTTGATGTTAAAGACGTTCACATGACCGATTTAATTTCTGGTCGCGAAACCCTGGAAGACATTCAGTTCATTGGAGCCGTTGGAGGTTTCTCTAACTCTGATGTTTTAGGCTCTGCCAAAGGATGGGCTGGAGCATTTAAATATAATGAAAAAGCAAATACAGCTTTGAAGAATTTCTTTAAAAGAGAAGATACGATATCGGTTGGAATTTGTAATGGGTGCCAGTTGTTTATGGAATTGGAATTAATCAATCCAGAACATAAAGTTCATGGGAAAATGTTGCACAACGACAGTCAAAAACACGAAAGCATTTTTACATCAGTAACGGTTCAAGAAAACAATTCGGTAATGTTGTCTACCTTAGCGGGAAGCACTTTAGGTGTTTGGGTTTCGCACGGGGAAGGAAAGTTCAATTTACCTGAGCCAGAGGAAAATTATACTATTGTCTCTAAATATGCTTACAATAGTTATCCAGCAAATCCTAATGGCTCTGATTTTAATGCGGCTATGCTATGTGACAAATCTGGTCGCCATTTGGTGATGATGCCGCATATTGAGCGTTCTACTTTTCAATGGAACTGGGCAAATTATCCAAAAGATAGGAATGATGAAGTTTCGCCTTGGCATGAAGCTTTTGTAAATGCTAGAAAATGGGTTGAGAAAAATTAATTTAATTATAATATGCAAAGTGCTTTCGAAAGGGAGCGCTTTTTTTACATAATTAAAACAACATATGCACAACGATATTAAAAATTAGTAATCTTCAGACCAATTGAATTTTTCTTTTACAATATTACTTTTTTCCTTTTTAATATAGTCTAATAGTGCACCAGCTGCAGGAGAGTGTTTTTTCCCTTTGAGCCATATCAAACTCCAAGTAGTTTTAATTGGCAAACCCTTAAAGGGAATGATTTGTAATTCCTTGTTTATGAGTTCGTTTTTTATTCCTATTAATGGCATAATAGAACATCCTAAACCTGCAATAACTGCCTGTTTAACCGCTTCATTTGAAGTGAGCTCCATTTTTTTTCGAATTAAAACAGTATTTCTCTCAATAAAATTTTCCATCATTTGACGTGTTCCAGAACCCTTCTCTCTATAAATAAGTGGTATTTCTGTAAATATGTCTTTTGAATTTTCAAGCCTTTTAGAATCTGTTTTGCTATTGGCAACCAAAAACAATTTGTTTTGCAATAAATCTAATTTTTCAATATTTAAAGAAGCAGGCAATACCGATACTAGTGCAAAATCAATTTCATTTTTCTCCAAACTACTGATTACACGACTCTTATTGGTAACATCCATTTGCAATTCAATTCCAGAATTTACTTTCATAAAATCAGCTAGAAAATATGGCATTACATATTTGCCAGTTGAAACAATAGATACTTTTAATCGTCCTGTTAATTGCCCCTTATAGGCCATGGTTTTGAAATTGATAGTCTCTACCTGATCGATTATGTTTTGAGCAACCTCAGCAATTTCAATTCCAAACTCAGTTACATACAATCTTCTACCAACCACTTCAGTTAATGGAATATCAAATTGATCCTGAAAATTTTTAAGTTGAATAGAAACAGCTGGTTGCGTTAAGTGAAGTTCCTCTGAGGCCTTAGTGACACTCTGCGTTTTAACAACTTTTAAAAATATCTGAAGTTGATGTAAAGTATAATTCATAGATTAATTTAATGATAACTATTACAAATGTAAATAAAAAACAACCAAAAAGAATAACTATCTTTATTGTTAATTATTTAATTTTTTATTTGAATAAATTTAATATTATATAATTATATTTATCTTTTTAAGTAAATAGCTAAAATAAACAGAACTACCGCACCAAGTGTGCCATAAACAAACTCTCTATCATTACATTTTCTAATATTTTGAATTAGTAGCCAAATACTAAGATAATGATTTTGCATGGAGAAGTTTATTATATTCGCTTAACTGAAAATTATATTCAGTTAAGCGAATAATTCTTTTTTATGATTCAAAAAGTAAATTCAAACCTAGAAATGGTTTTTTAAATAATTACTTACTACCTTCATTTATTTTTTTTGCATTGCTTCGAAGTCTAATTTTTGGTTAAAACCAATTAAGAAAACTTCAAAACCAGCATTTATTCCCTTTCGTATTTCAAAACTTTAACCACATTATAATTGCGACACTAGCACTCAATTATCATTCCCTTTTAAAGTTCAAAACTTCATACTTTAAATCCAATAAATAGGGTACTATTTAATCTCCAAATACAAAAAATTAAGTTCTTAAGAATAAACGTTGCCATAAATACCCAGCAATATTTAAGGTGGCACAGACACCTAAAATCGAAATATCATCAGCTACTTAGAAGATTTTATAAAAATAGCTGTTTACTTTTCTGTAAAAAAGTAAGAAGTCATCTTGGTAACGAATTCATTTAGAAAACCTATGAAAATCAAATTCGTAGTTTACTATCAACTTTTTACACTTAATTCAAAGAAAACGATTTCGTAAAAAGTGTCATTTCTAGTTTAATTTTTCATTTAATTTTTGAAATTTAACAATTTTTATTAAATTTTATTTAATTTGCGCGTCAATTCAATTTTCGCATAATGACTTCAATCACCAGACTTTTTGATTTTCCCTATTATCAACAAAATAAATACACTTCAATTCCAGATGCTTTAACAACAAAGCAAAATGGAGTTTGGATAAAAACTTCTACACAAGAATACATTGCAAAAGCAAATGCTGTTTCGAGAGCACTTTTGAAAATGAATGTTCAAAAAGACGATAAAATTGCCATTATTTCTACTAATAATAGAACCGAATGGAATATTATGGATATTGGTGTGTTGCAAACTGGTGCGCAAACTGTTCCCATTTACCCAACAATTTCTGAAGATGATTACGAATATATCCTGAATCACTCTGGCGCAATCTACTGTTTTGTATCAGATGCAGAAATTTTAAGGAAGATAAATTTAATTCGTGATAAAATTCCAAATGTGAAAGAAGTCTATTCTTTCAACGAAATTGAAGGCTGTAAAAACTGGAACGACTTACTAATTTTAGGTGTTGATACTGGAAATCAAAGCGAAGTTGAGGATCGAAAAAACAATGTGCAATCCAAAGATTTGGCCACTATCATATATACTTCTGGCACAACAGGAAGACCAAAAGGAGTGATGCTATCACATCAAAATATTGTTTCAAACGTATTGGACAGTGCTTCCAGAATTCCTTTTGAAGCAGGAAAAACCCGTGCACTAAGCTTTCTACCTATTTGCCATATCTTTGAAAGAATGATATTATATTTATACCAATACTATGGAGTTTCAATATATTTTGGTGAATCAATTGATAAAATTAGTGACAATCTAAAAGAAGTTAGACCAACTGTCATTACGGCTGTTCCAAGACTTTTAGAAAAAGTATACGATAAAATTTACGCCAAAGGAACTGAGTTAACAGGCATCAAAAAGAGTTTATTCTTTTGGGCAATAGATTTAGGACTGCGTTATGAACCTTACGGCAAAAATGGTTTTTGGTATGAGTTCCAACTAAAAATTGCTCGCAAACTTATTTTTAGCAAATGGAAAGAAGGTTTGGGTGGCAATCTTGATCTAATGGTTTCAGGTAGTGCCGCTTTACAACCACGATTGGCTCGAATATTTGCAGCAGCAGAAATTCCAGTAATGGAAGGATATGGTTTAACCGAGACTTCTCCTGTAATATCCGTTAACGATATTAGAAATAACGGTTTCAAGGTTGGTACCGTAGGGAAAGTAATTGATAATGTCGAAGTGCTAATTGCAGAAGACGGCGAAATTCTTTGTAAAGGACCTAATGTGATGATGGGATATTACAAAGACGAAAAATTAACTAGCGAAGTAATTACGAACGGATTCTTCCATACAGGAGATATTGGAATTTTTGACGATCAAGGCTTCTTGAAGATCACCGATCGTAAAAAAGAAATGTTCAAAACCTCAGGAGGAAAATACATTGCACCGCAATTAATTGAAAATACAATGAAACAATCTCGTTTTATTGAACAAATTATGGTGATTGGTGATGGTCAAAAAATGCCAGCAGCTTTCATTCAACCAAGTTTTGAGTTCATCAAAGAATGGGGCGTTATCCATGGAATTGATGTTGGAAAAAGCAATGAAGAAATTGTTTCTAATGAAAAAGTTATTGCCAGAATTCAGGAAGAAATTGAGAGTCTCAATGAAAAATTTGGAAATTGGGAGAAGATAAAACGTTTTGAACTTACACCTGACGTGTGGTCTATTGAAGGCGGACAGCTCACTCCAACTCTAAAACTGAAACGAAAAATAGTGATGGAGAAATATATTGATTTGTTCCATAAAATCTATAATTAGCCTTTAATAAAACCGTTCCGCTATGAAACTAAAAGTCTTGATTTGCTCCGTTATAAGTGTGTTCTTTTTTTCTAATTGTCAAGAAAAACAAAAGCAAGATTCCATAAAGGACAATTATTTAGACTTTTCTAAACGGGACGACCAGCTAACTGGTGGCATCAAAATGATTCCGATTAAAACGCCTAAAGGCACATTCAACGTTTGGACAAAACGAGTGGGCAACAATCCAAAAATAAAAGTGTTGCTATTACACGGTGGGCCGGGATTGACGCACGAACTCTATGAATCTTTTGATGGGTATTTTCCTAACGAAAGCATTGAATACATCTATTACGACCAATTGGGTTCGTATTACAGTGACCAACCGAAAGATAACAGTTTATGGACCAATGAACGTTTTGTAGATGAAGTAGAGCAAGTACGCATCGCATTAGGCTTAGACAGTTCTAATTTTTACCTGATGGGACAATCTTGGGGCGGAATCCTCGCAATGGAATACGCTTTGAAATATCAAAAAAACCTAAAAGGCTTGATTATCTCTAATATGATGGCGAGTGCAGCGGAATATAATGCTTACGCAAAAGACGTTCTGGCTCCGCAAATGGATCCAAAAATCCAAAAACAATTGCAGGATATCGAGAATAATAATGATTTTGATAATCCAAAATACAGTCAATTACTATTCAAATATTACTACACCGAACATATTTTGAGAATGCCACTCGAGAAATGGCCAGAATCCATCAACCGTTGTTTCAAGCACATTAATCCTAATGTATATGTGTATATGCAAGGTCACAGTGAATTTGGTATCACCGGTAATGCAACCCTTAAAAATTGGGATGTAAAAGCCAGACTGAAAACCCTAACAGTTCCTACCTTAAGTATTGGCTCTAAATACGACACGATGGATCCCGAACACATGAAATGGATTGCTAACGAAGTTCAAAACGGACGTTTCTTGTTTTGCCCTAACGGAAGTCACCTTTCGCAGTATGATGATCCCAAAACCTATTTTCCAGGAGTAATCAAGTTTTTAAAAGATGTGGACAATGGAAGTTTTAAAACATCTTAAAAATAATTTCAATTGAAAACCACGAAAAGCCTTCGTGGTTTTTTGATTTTACTAAGAGAATAAAAACTATAAAACGGTTTACTTACTATCTAAAAAATAGCGATTCCCAACATTGCTAAACTATTACTACTTATCATAAAAAAAGTCTGTAGTTGAACTCATTTTGGATTATTTCTTCCTTTTTATTTGCGTAAGGGACCGAAGTGGTATCCTTTTATAAAATCCCATTTTTTTTTGGGATTTTATAAAAGATATAACGGAGCGCCCGACCCGCAGGGATACGCCCAAAAAAAATAATTCGAAAAATTAGTTTAAAGAACTCTATTTCAGTGTAGTTTTTTTATATTTAATATCTTTTAACAAAAAAATAGTCGAATATATTATGCGTGCATAGTATTTTTTATTATATTTGAAATCGATATAGTTACTTATGAAAGATAAAACGATAGATTATATTTTACGTGCCACTTGGCAAGCTGTGGCTAGAATGTATAATGAGGAAGCGTCGAAATACGATGCGAGTATGGCTACCGGATTTGCTTTATTGAGTATAGACAAGGAAGGTGGAACGCCATCGACTTCTTTAGGTCCAAAGATGGGGATGGAAGCAACAAGCTTGACAAGAACCTTAAAATCAATGGAGGAAAAAGGTCTAATTATTCGAAAGAAAAACCCGGAAGATGGTCGCGGTGTATTGATTTACCTTACTGATTTTGGTAAAGAAAAAAGAGAATTATCTAAAAATACCGTTTTGAAATTTAATGAAACGGTTAAGCAGCATATTTCAGAAGAGAAACTGCAACACTTTATAGAAGTTGCAGATACCATTAATGAATTAATTATAGATAAAAATATTTTTAATCCTACAAGTGTCAACGAATTAACAGAGAAAATAGAAAACGAAATCTCATAATATAAAGTAGTGATGCTTTTGAACGAAATCTTTTCAAATACCAAACAAATATAACAAAGTATGAAACGCACAATTAAAAAAGTTGCAGTGATTGGATCCGGAATTATGGGCTCAGGAATTGCTTGCCATTTTGCCAATATTGGGGTAGAAGTCCTATTATTGGACATTGTTCCGAGAGAATTGAAAGATGCAGAAGCAAAAAAAGGTCTTACGCTGGAAAGCAAAGTAGTAAGAAACCGATTAGTGAATGAGCATTTATCCAACTCTTTAAAATCGAAGCCCTCTCCTATTTACAGTCAAAAATTTGCTAGCCGAATTACTACTGGAAACACAACGGATGATATGGCTAAGATTGCTAATGTAGATTGGATTATCGAGGTAGTTGTGGAGCGTTTGGATATTAAAAAATTGGTTTTTGAACAAATTGAAAAATTTAGAAAGCCAGGAACTTTGGTAACATCAAACACTTCTGGGATTCCAATTCACTTTATGAGCGAAGGACGCAGTGAAGATTTCCAAAAACACTTTTGCGGGACACACTTTTTTAACCCAGCGCGTTACTTAAAATTATTCGAAATCATCCCTGGTCCACAAACTTCAACAGAGGTTTTGGATTTCTTAACTATATACGGAGAAAAATTCTTGGGAAAAACTTCGGTTGTTGCGAAGGATACTCCAGCATTTATTGGGAACCGTATTGGTATTTACGGAATTCAAAGTTTGTTTCACTTGGTAAAAGAGTTGGGATTAACGATTGAAGAAGTTGATAAATTGACTGGCCCAGTTATTGGTCGTCCAAAATCGGCTACTTTTAGAACTGTAGATGTAGTTGGATTGGATACTTTGGTACATGTTGCCAATGGAATTTACGAAAATTGTCCAAATGACGAACAACACGAGTTGTTTAAACTTCCAGAATTTGTCAATAAAATGATGGAAAACAAATGGTTGGGAAGCAAAACAAATCAAGGTTTCTACAAAAAAGAAGGAAAAGATATTCTTACTTTAGATTTAGACACTTTAGAATATAGAGCAGCCAAAAGAGCTTCATTTGCAACTTTAGAGTTAACTAAAACTATTGATAAACCCATCAATAGATTTAAAGTTCTTGTAAAAGGGAAAGACAAAGCAGGAGAATTCTACAGAAAAAGTTTCTCTGGAATGTTTGCTTATGTTTCGAACCGTATTCCTGAAATATCTGATGAATTATACAAAATAGACGATGCCATGAAAGCTGGTTTTGGATGGGAAAATGGACCATTCGAAATTTGGGATGCTATTGGTGTTGAAAAAGGAATTGAAATCATGAAAGCCGAAGGTCTTGAGCCTGCTGCTTGGGTTACTGAAATGATTGCTTCTGGAAGTAAAAGTTTTTACACTATTAAAGAAGGAGCTACCTATTTCTACAATATTCCAACTAAATCACAAACTAAAGTTCCGGGTCAAGATGCTTTTATCATCCTGAACAACATTCGCGAAACGAAAAAAGTTTGGAGCAATAGCGGTGCTATCATCCAAGATTTGGGAGATGGAATTTTGAATTTAGAATTCCAATCTAAAATGAATACCATTGGAGGTGATGTTTTGGTTGCTATCAATAAAGCGATCGATTTGTCCGAAAAAGAATATCAAGGTTTGGTTATTGGAAATCAAGCAGCAAATTTCTCTGTTGGAGCCAATATCGGAATGATTTTCATGATGGCAGTAGAGCAAGAATATGATGAGTTGAATATGGCCATCAAAATGTTCCAAGACACGATGATGCGAGTGCGTTATTCTGGAATTCCAGTAGTAGTTGCTCCACACGGAATGACTTTTGGTGGAGGTTGCGAAATGAGCTTACATGCAGATAAAGTGGTTGCTGCAGCCGAAACCTATATGGGTCTAGTTGAATTTGGTGTTGGGGTTATTCCTGGCGGCGGAGGTTCGAAAGAATTGGCGATGCGTGCATCTGATTTATTCCGTAAAAATGATGTGGAATTGAATGTTTTACAAGAATATTTCATGACTATCGCTATGGCAAAAGTATCGACTTCGGCTTACGAAGCATTTGATACTGGACTTTTACAACACGGTAAAGATATTGTAGTGGTAAATAAAGACCGTCAAATTGCCGAAGCTAAGAAACATGCCTTATTAATGGCCGAAGCAGGCTATACACAACCAATTAGAAGAACGGATGTGAAAGTTTTGGGTAAGCAAGCCTTAGGAATGTTCTTAGTAGGAACCAATCAAATGGTTGCTGGTAAATACATCTCGGAACACGATCTAAAAATTGCAAACAAATTGGCGTATGTAATGGCTGGTGGAGATCTATCAGAACACACTTTGGTATCTGAACAATATTTATTAGACATTGAGCGCGAGGCATTCTTGTCACTTTGTACCGAAAGAAAAACACTAGAGCGTATCCAGTTTATGTTAACCAAAGGGAAACCACTTCGCAATTAATTTTAAATTATAAATTATGAATTTTAAATGCCTTTCAATTATTTCAGGATTTAAAATTCAAAATTCAAAATAATAATTATGAAAACAGCATATATCGTAAAAGCATACAGAACAGCCGTAGGTAAAGCACCAAAAGGAGTTTTTAGGTTTAAAAGACCTGATGAATTGGCTGCCGAAACCATCGAATTCATGATGAATGAATTGCCTGATTTTGATAAAACCCGTATTGACGACGTTATGGTAGGAAATGCCATGCCGGAGGCAGAACAAGGTTTGAACGTAGGACGATTAATCTCTTTAATGGGATTGAAAGTAGATGATGTACCAGGAGTTACCGTGAATAGATATTGCGCTTCAGGGCTAGAAACTATTGGAATGGCAACTGCAAAAATTCAATCTGGAATGGCACACTGCATCATTGCTGGTGGAGCTGAAAGCATGAGTTTTATTCCAATGGGAGGCTACAAACCAACTCCGGATTATGCTGTCGCAAAAGCTGGAAACGAGGATTACTACTGGGGAATGGGATTAACATCCGAAGCAGTGGCGAAGCAATTTAACATCTCGCGTGTAGATCAAGATGAATTTGCTTTTCAATCACACAATAAGGCCTTGAAAGCACAAGCAGAAGGAAAATTTGATAAACAAATTGTACCTATTACAGTAGAGCAAACTTTTATCAATGAAAATGGTAAAAAAGAAACCAAATCATATGTTGTAACTAAAGATGAAGGTCCTAGAGCTGGAACTTCACTTGAAGCATTGGCGGGTTTAAGACCAGTTTTTGCTGCTGATGGTAGTGTTACAGCTGGAAACTCTTCGCAAATGAGTGATGGAGCCGCATTTGTTCTAGTGATGAGCGAAGAAATGGTAAAAGAATTAAACTTGGCACCAATAGCACGTTTGGTAAACTTCGCCTCTGCAGGAGTGGAGCCAAGAATCATGGGAATTGGTCCCGTAAAAGCAATTCCAAAAGCATTAAAACAAGCTGGATTAACTTTGAATGACATCGATTTAATTGAGTTAAACGAAGCTTTTGCTTCACAAGCGTTAGCAGTAACTCGTGAGTTGAACTTGAATCCAGATATTATCAATGTAAATGGTGGAGCAATCGCATTAGGTCACCCACTGGGTTGTACTGGAGCTAAATTATCTGTTCAGTTATTCGACGAAATGAAACGTAGAGGAAGTAAGTACGGAATTGTAAGTATGTGTGTAGGTACTGGACAAGGCTCTGCAGGTGTTTACGAACTTTTGTAAGCTTAGATTTTAAATAAAAAACATATTAAAAAATAAAAAAATGGCAGATACAATTGAAAAAAACGTAACCCGTGGTGGTCAGTTTTTAGTTAAAGAAACAAAATGTGAAGATATTTTCACACCTGAAGATTTCACAGAAGAGCAATTAATGATGCGTGACTCTGTAAAAGAGTTTGTAGACAAAGAGTTGTGGGCACACAAAGATCGTTTTGAAAAAAAGGATTATGCTTACACGGAAGAATCCATGAGAAAAGCTGGTGAGCTTGGACTTTTAGGAGTTGCAGTTCCAGAGGCTTATGGCGGATTAGGAATGGGATTCGTATCG
Source organism: Flavobacterium sp. GNP010 (assembly GCF_056428945.1). Taxonomy (NCBI): domain Bacteria; kingdom Pseudomonadati; phylum Bacteroidota; class Flavobacteriia; order Flavobacteriales; family Flavobacteriaceae; genus Flavobacterium; species Flavobacterium sp. GNP010. The sequence continues at coordinate 100,355 of NZ_JBWJVK010000010.1, forward strand.
ACAATGTTAGTTTGCGACTATATTTCTGGGGCAACAGGTTCATTCTCGACTGCTTTTGGTGCACACACTGGAATTGGAACTATGCCAATTACTTTGTATGGTTCGGAAGAACAAAAACAAAAATATGTTCCAAAACTTGCTTCAGGTGAGTGGTTTGGTGCGTATTGTTTGACAGAGCCAGGTGCTGGATCTGACGCAAATTCGGGAAAAACAAAAGCTGTTTTATCTGAAGATGGAAAATACTATACCATCACAGGGCAAAAAATGTGGATTTCGAATGCAGGTTTCTGTAGCGTATTTATCGTTTTTGCTCGTATTGGAGATGACAAAAATATTACCGGTTTCATTGTAGAAAACACTTCAGACAATGGAATTTCAATGGGTGAAGAAGAGCATAAATTAGGTATTCGTGCTTCCTCTACACGACAAGTTTTCTTTAATGAAACTAAAGTGCCTGTTGAAAACATGTTATCTGAAAGAGGAAATGGTTTCAAAATTGCCATGAATGCTTTGAACGTAGGTCGTATCAAATTGGCTGCTGCTTGCTTGGATGCACAACGAAGAGTGATTTCTGGTGCAGTGCAATATGCTAATGAAAGAATCCAGTTCAATACAGCCATTGCTCAATTTGGTGCAGTTCGTTCTAAATTAGCTGAAATGGCAACTAGCTGTTATGCAGGAGAAAGTGCTTCTTACCGTGCTGCTAAAGATATTGAAGATCGTATTATTGCTCGTGAAGCAGAAGGAATTTCTCATCAAGAAGCAGAATTAAAAGGGGTTGAAGAATATGCTATCGAATGTTCCGTATTGAAAGTAGCGGTCTCTGAAGATGTACAAAATTGTGCTGATGAAGGGATTCAAATTTTTGGAGGAATGGGCTTCTCAGAGGATACACCGATGGAAAGCGCTTGGAGAGATGCTAGAATTGCTCGTATCTATGAAGGCACCAATGAAATCAACAGAATGTTATCTGTAGGAATGTTGATCAAAAAAGCTATGAAAGGTCACGTAGATTTACTAGGACCAGCTTCAAAAGTTCAAGAAGAATTAATGGGAATTCCATCTTTTGAAACTCCTGATTATTCTGAATTGTTTGCAGAAGAAAAAGAAATGATTGGCAAATTGAAAAAAGCGTTCTTAATGGTAGCAGGTGGAGCGGTTCAAAAATATGGTCCAGATTTAGATGCACACCAACAGTTGCTTATGGCTGCCTCCGATATCTTAATTGAAATCTACATGGCTGAAAGCACAATCCTTAGAACTGAAAAAATGGCTAAAAAAGAAGGAGAAGCAAAAGTACAAGAGCAAATAGCAATGGCTAAATTATACTTGTACAAAGCAGTTGACATTGTAACTCAAAAAGGGAAAGAAAGTGTAATTTCTTTTGCTGAAGGAGATGAACAACGCATGATGCTAATGGGTTTACGTCGTTTTACAAAATACACCAATATGCCAAATATTGTAGCGTTAAGAGAAGTAATTACAACAAAATTAGTAGCAGAAAATACATACTGTTTCTAATTGTAGAAAATTTTGTTTTTAGTATTTTAGTTGTTAAAAAACCGTCAAGTTCAAAACGAGACGGTTTTTTTATGCAATATCCTTTTACTATTTTCGTCATTGCAAATTCAAAAGATCGTTCACAACTTAGTCGGATATTTTATTTCATTGAATCGTAAACTATTCTTTTTCGCTTTGTTCGATTGCCTTTGCCTTAGCATTTTTTTTCAACTCAACGACTTCAACCTTTATTGCAACTGCATATCCGTTTGGGATTATTTTATTACCATGAGCATTAGCATACACTTTAGTGAATTCTGCACCAAAATACAGTATGATCGCTGAGTAATAGACCCAAATTAAAATAATAACTACAGATCCTGCAGCACCATAAACTGTAGCCACAGTGGAACTTCCCAAGTAAAAACCAATTCCAAATTTACCGATCATAAAGAAAAATGAAGTAAAACTCGATCCTATAAGCGCATCTTTCCAATCAATATCGCCATCGGGCAAGGTTTTGAAAATAATAGCAAATAAAATTGTAGTGGTTAAAAACAAGATGATGATATTAAAAATATAAAATATGTAAACTGTTGTATTGGGAAAATAAACAAGTAAGCGCGTATTAATAACATCCATTACTGTATTTACCATTAAACTCACCATTAGTAAAAACCCAACAGAAGCTATCATAGAAAATGACATCAATCGGTTTTTGATAAACTTCATAATGCCTTTATTGGGTTTGGCTTTTAAACCCCAAATAAAATTAATCGAACTTTGTATTTCTGCAAAGACACCTGAGGCACCTATTAAAAGCATAATTCCCCCAAAAATAGCAGCAAAGGTATTACTATCGCTTAGTTCGATATTCTTGATTGTTTCTTGAATTTGAATCGCTGCTTGATTCCCAACCATACCATTAATTTGTCCGAAAAATCGACCTGTAACCGCTTCTCTACCGAAGAAAAAACTAAAAATAGAAAGAATTATAATTAATAATGGCGGAAGAGAAAAGATAGTATAATAGGAAAGTGATGCACTTAATTTTATGGCATTATCGTCATCAAATTCGTGATAGGTACGTTTTAAAAGAGTCCAAGTAGTTAAGGCAATTTCTTTATGTTTCATTTTACAAATCTGAGATTTAGGATAAACCTATTTATCTGGATAATCTAATGTTTAAAAACAACATAAAGCTATATCCATTAATGCATAGGTTGAAGAATTAAAATTACAAAGTTATTTAATACCAATAAAAAATGTAATTTATATAATTCCTACATTTTGTTATGATTCACATAAAAATCTAATTATCTACAATTCAAAAAGTCTTATCTTTGAAATAAAACCTACTATGAAAAAATTAGTTGTACTATTCGGAATTGTTTTGGCTGTTTTAATTGGTTGTAAGACTGGTACTATACTAAGTAATGATAAAATAGTAGTAGTTGTTTTCGAACCAAAAAGCAATAGCACCGTTATTGGTACCGCTACCTTCATTGAAAATGATGGTTTTGTTACCATGGTTGCAAAACTTAAAGGATTAACTCCAGGAGTTCACGCCATACACATTCATGAAAAATCAGATTGTACTGCAGCAGATGGTAGTTCAGCGGGAGGTCATTGGAATCCAACTTTCAAGAAACACGGAAAATTAGGTGAAGGCGAAGCACATAAAGGCGATATTGGTAATTTTACGGCTGATTCAAAAGGTAATGGTTCGATCACATTTACAACAAGTGAATGGGGAATTAGTTCTGCAGATGAAACCAAAAATATTATTGGTAAAGGATTAATTGTGCATCAGGGCGCAGATGATTATGTTTCACAACCAGCAGGAAATGCAGGAGCTAGAGTTGCTTGTTCTGCATTAATACGATAATGTTTAAATCCGTTCAAATAGCCGTCTCTTAATACTAACGAGATGGTTTTTTAATTTTAAATTCAACGTGAAAACCATAAAAAAATATAGCTTTGTACCTTTAAAGAAAAGTAATGATTAACCCCTCGGCATCTGGTTGGATTGATAAATTTTTTAATGAACAAAAACCTTTAGAAAAAACGTTTCCTAAAACTACAGATACTTTTTATCAAAAACTTAGAGAAACAGGTTTTATATATGGTCATATCATTTCATTTGATACTGCAAATGCGGTTGAAACCAAAGGTTGGTTCAAAGAAGAAATTTCTAAAGTGGCACTGTTAAATACTTTATATGGAATTTTTTGTATTACTTGTGATGATAGTAGTCCGGAAAATTTCATTAAGCAAGTCGTAAACTTTTACAACCAAATGAATCCTGAAGGTTTCAGTTTGTTAAAAAAAATTCTTCCAAAAAATTCTATTTCTTTAACTTTAGAAAAAATAATTGACGAGCGCGTTCAAACAAACGATGGTATAATTAGCAAAAATTTTTCCCATTTAGTAACTAACGCACTACTATTTATAGATGTTTTGGCTTTTCGACAGTACTTATTGAATGGCGCAATACCCGAAAAATATTTAAAAAAAATTGAAGAAACTATTGTCAATATTGTTACACTAGCTCTAAAAATTAAATCTGAAAAATCGCAATACGATGATTTATTGATTAAACTTTTTGAGGCATCCATTCGGTACAGTAAATTCTCGAGAATCTCATTACCAAGTTTGGAAACGCTGCAACTCGATTATTTTACGCATGAATTGGAACATTATTATTTTGTAGATATTGCCGGAATGGCATTATGGAGCGATGGAAAAATCGAAAATAATGAAGCTTACTTTTTACATTCTCTTGCTGACATTATTTCAGTTCCAGATGCCTTTGTAAAAGAAAGTATCCTAAGTACAGATGCGTTTATTGCAAAACATAAAAAAGAGATTCCTTATTTCAATTATTCGAATCCCGTAAAGCATTTTTACGATCACACGACCCAAAGTGTAGCAACACTAGTAAGTCGTAACAAAAATCGCTTACTTAAGGAAATAATGCAAAGCAAAGAGTTGATGGTACTTTTGGCCCATTCTACGCTTAGAGATCTAGATGAAAAAGAAAAGAAAAAAGTAAAAAAACAACTCTTAGAAATTTGTAAAACCATTCCTTCACTTACTATTTTTTTGCTTCCAGGCGGCAGTTTATTGCTTCCTATTTTAATTAAATTTATTCCAACTCTACTTCCTTCTGCTTTTAATGAAAATTTAGAAGAATAAAATCCCTTTACAATACTTCAACGAAGCGAGTGCATAGTTTTTTCCTTGCATTAAAAAAATACCATCAAAGTATCTTTTACTTTACGAAGGATTTGACTAATTAAAAGCACGAATTTTATAAACTTACTCCCGTTTTATTAAGCGATTCCTTTTTGTGAAGAAGGATCTTATATCCTATTTTTAAAAAAACAACTTCTTTTAAACACTCATTGATTAATAGCATTTTCTTTAAAATTTAGAAGTGAAAATAAAATTTTAGCTGCTTTTTATAATCTAACATTTGAAGCATCTTTATGTTTTACTAGGCTAAAAGAATACTAAAAATCACTCAAAGCTTGAACTTCAAGTATTTTATTAAAGGCTGTGTTCAATCCAAAATTTTTTAAAGAATTACTGTTTTATTATTAATTAATATTTTTTATGTTTTTCATTAAATATATAAATAAAAATTTATTAATTAAAAATTCCAAATTTGCACCATCAACTTATAAAACAAAAACATGACTCGAATTACAGTAGCAAAAGGAGACGGTATTGGTCCTGAAATCATGGATGCAACTCTTAGAATAATTTTGGCAGCTGGTGCTCAATTAGAAATTGATGAAATAGAAGTAGGAGAAAAAGTTTATTTATCCGGCAATACATCTGGTATCACTTCAGAATCTTGGGACATTATTAGAACTAACAAAATTTTTCTAAAAGCACCCATTACAACTCCTCAAGGTGGAGGTTACAAAAGCTTAAATGTAACTACCAGAAAATTCCTTGGACTCTATTCTAATGTAAGACCCTGTATGAGTTTACATCCCTTTGTTGAGACTAAACATCCTAAAATGGATATCGTGATTATCCGCGAAAATGAAGAAGACTTGTATGCAGGTATCGAGCACCAACAAACGGACGAAGTAATTCAATGTTTAAAATTGATCAGTAGACCTGGTTGTGAAAAAATTGTACGCTATGCATTTGAATATGCCAAAGTGTATGGTAGAAAAAAAGTGACCTGCTTTACAAAGGACAACATCATGAAGCAAACTGACGGATTGTTTCACCAAGTTTTTGATGAAATTGCCTTGGAATATCCCGAAATAGAAAATGAACATTGGATTATCGATATTGGTGCAGCAAAAATGGCAGATACTCCAGAAATTTTTGATGTCATCGTTACACTAAATCTATATGGTGACATTCTTTCTGATATTGCGGCACAAATAGCAGGATCCGTAGGATTAGCAGGATCTGCTAATATTGGTGAAGAATGTGCAATGTTTGAGGCCATTCATGGTTCGGCGCCGAGACGTGCAGGTCAAAACTTAGCAAACCCATCCGGATTATTAGAAGGTGCAGTGATGATGCTTAATCATATTGGACAAACAGTAATAGCAGAAAAAGTACAAAACGCTTGGTTAAAAACTATCGAAGACGGAATTCATACCTACGATATTTATAATGAAGGCATTAGTAAAGAGAAAGTAGGAACAAAAGAATTTGCTGAGGCTGTTATTTCAAATTTAGATAAAAAGCCATCGCAATTAAAATCAGTATCATATGCAAAAGACGCTGTTTTAAATCTACCGAAGTATGTAAAAAAACCAGCTAAAAACAAAGAATTAGTTGGCATAGACATTTTTGTTCACTGGAATGGAACAGATCCGAATGAATTGGCAGCTATCATGCAAAGCATCAATTTAGAAAATAAGCACTTAACAATGATCACAAATCGTGGGATTAAAGTGTGGCCTGATGGATTTAATGAAACCTATTGCACAGACCATTGGCGTTGCAGATTCAAACCATCACAAGACAAAATTCTCTGCAAAGAAGACATTATTAATTTGTTATCTCTTGCGATAGAAGCTAAAATAGATGTAATAAAAACAGAAAACTTATATGAATTTGATGGGAAATCGGGCTATTCATTAGGTCAAGGCCAATAGGAAAAAAGATGAGAGAGAACAATAATTTAAATTTAATTTCTAACAAACGCTTAACTTTTTCGCTAGTAATTTCTTTGGTAGCACTTTGTGTGACCTTTTTTGACAATTCTATACTGAACAATGGAATTTTAGGAATTTGCGTTTTTATTAGCACTTATAGCATTATGAAACTTCAAAAAAAATAAATATGGAACAAGATCAAAATTTTAAATTAATAGATGGAATTTTCACTGCTGAAGAAGCAGAAAAAGTTCTTACAACTTTACTAAATTACAAAATCGATTATCATAACAGAGAGGATTTCAGCAACCACATTCGGTTTAATCAAAGCATCGAGCATTCTAAAAAACGAATCCAAGAACTCAATAGTACTAAAGATGATATTAAAAAAATGATTCAAGAATCGAAAAAAGAAGGATACAATCTAATTATAAATAGTAACATTACCATCCGTTTAGAGAAATAATATGTTTACAGGGAGAAAGCTTCTTATTGCTACCAAACATCAGAAGGAGATGACAATAGCGCCTATTCTTGAAAAAGAATTGGCAGTTAAATGCTATACTTCTGATGTTTTTGATACTGATTTACTAGGTACTTTTTCTGGAGAATTACAAAGAAAAGATGATGCATTGACTACATTAAGAAATAAGTGCATTGGTGCATCGATTGCAAATAATTGTGATTTAATACTCGCTAGTGAAGGATCTTTTGGCGCGCATCCTTCGATTTTTTTTGCAAATGCAAATGTTGAATTAGTAATGCTTAAAGATTTTAAAGATGATATTGAAATTGTAGCACGAGAAATCAGCATGGAAACCAATTTTAATGGAAAAACAATAACTTCTGAATATGAATTACTAGCGTTTGCAGAACAAATACAATTTCCCTCTCATGGTATCATATTGCGTCCCGCTGAAAAAGTGTACACAAAAATGCACAAAGGAATTGTAACTCATGAGCTATTGCTTCAGCATTATAGGGAATTAAAAGCTGAGTTTGTCTCCGTTTATGCAGAAACCGATATGAGAGCACTATTCAATCCTACACGGATGAAAGTAATCGAAAAAGCTACACAAAATCTAATTGAAAAAATAAAACACTTATGTCCTAATTGCAGTACACCTGGATTTGATATTGTTACAGCACAAGCTGGCTTGCCCTGCGAAAATTGCTCCTTGCCCACTCGATCTACTTTAAGTTATTTGTATCAATGTAAAAAATGCAATCATACCGAAAATAAATTGTATCCACGCGGAATTCAATTTGAAGATCCTACCTATTGCGACAATTGTAATCCTTAATTTATGATACACATTACAACCGATATATTAAAAGCCAAACAAATTCTTGAAAATGAAGAATTAGTGGCAATCCCTACAGAAACCGTCTATGGCTTAGCGGGAAATATTTATAGTGAAAAAGCCATTCAAAAAATATTTGAAACAAAAAAAAGACCCTTATTTAATCCCTTAATTGTACACATTGCTTCTACAGATAAGCTAAAAGAAATAGCATCAGAAATACCTGAAAAAGCACAACAATTGGCAGATTCATTCTGGCCTGGTTCCTTAACATTGGTCTTAAAAAAGAATGCTCATATTCCTGATAGTATTACTGCTGGAAAAGATACTGTAGCAGTTCGTGTGCCCAATCATGATTTAACTTTAAAACTGTTACGGTCATTAGATTTTCCTCTGGCAGCACCAAGTGCAAATCCTTTTGGATCGATTAGTCCTACAACTGCTGAACACGTAGCAAACTACTTTCCTCTTGATTTAGAACTGGTTCTACAAGGTGGTGCTTGTAAAAATGGTATTGAATCAACCATTATTGGTTTTGAAAATAATGAAGCGGTATTGTATCGTTTAGGTTCTATTTCAATAGAAGAAATTGAGAGAGTAATAGGGCCTATTCAAATAAGAAACAACAAAGAAAGTGCACCCAATGCGCCTGGAATGCTCTCACGACATTATGCTCCAAAGACAAAAACAATACTTGTTGATGATGCTGAATTAGAATTGAAAAAATATCCAAATGCAAAAGTTGGCCTCTTAGTATTTCAAGATACTATAACCAATTTACAACATGTTGTGACCGAGGTCCTTTCAAAAAAAGGAGATTTAAAAGAGGCAACTGCTCATTTATATGCTGCAATGCACCGACTAGACAACCAAAAATTAGACTTAATTATTGCCCAACGATTTCCTGATACAGAACTGGGAACATCAATTAATGATCGCCTAGAACGCGCAACTAAAAAATAATTCCAAATGAATATTGATTTACTACTTGAAAACCTTACCAATCCAGCTTTATTATTTTTTCTGTTGGGCGTTATAGCTGTTAAACTAAAAAGCGATTTAGAAATACCTCCAAATTCCTCAAAATTTATTTCACTTTATTTACTTTTTTCAATAGGGTTTAAAGGTGGGCAAGAATTAGCACACAGTCATTTTACACTCGAAATCGTCTGGTCTGTCATCTTTGGGGTGCTTATTGCCATCATTATTCCGGTATATTGTTTTTTTATCTTACGCAGAAAGTTCAATATTTTTGATTCTGGAGCAATAGCAGCGGCATATGGATCCGTAAGTGCCGTAACTTTTGTGACGGCTGCGTCCTTTTTAGAAATTCAACACTTAAAATTCAGCGGACACATGGTTGCCGTTATGGCCTTAATGGAAGCACCAGCTATCATTGTAGGAGTTATTCTAATTCGAATGTTCGACAAAAAACAAGAGTCAAAAACGTCTTTGGGATCTCTGATCCAACATTCCTTTACAAACGGAAGTGTACTTTTGATCTTAGGAAGTTTAATAATAGGTATGCTAGCAAGTGATGAACAAGCACTTGGAATTAAACCTTTTACGAATGATTTATTCAAGGGATTTCTAGCCATATTCCTTTTAGACATGGGAATTGTAAGCGGCCGAAAACTTGGCGATTTTGTAAAAAGTGGTTGGTTTGCCGTAATCTTTGCTCTGGCAATACCTTTGTTCAACGGTTGTTTAGTCGCATTTGCAAGCCAATTGGTAACTACTGACATTGGTAACCGATTTATACTGGCCATTCTTGCTGCTAGTGCCTCTTATATTGCGGTTCCAGCGGCAATGAAAATTGCCGTTCCTAAAGCAAATCCAGGTTTGTTCCTACCAATGGCCTTAGCAGTAACTTTTCCCTTTAATATTACTTTAGGAATGCCAATTTATATTTCGATAATAATGTATTGCTAATTTTAGTTAGAGAATTTTAGTCTGTACACTTCGTCTAACTCTGAATTTGATCCCATGTTAACCCCTAAATCAGTTACATATCCTGAGTTTAAACCATAAGTCCAACCGTGAAGCGTAAGATCTTGTCCGTTTCTCCAAGCATTTTGAACAATAGATGTTTTGGCTAAATCGAATACTTGCTCTTGCGCATTCACTTCAACAAATTTATTGAAACGTTCCTCTTCATCTTCGAAAGTATTTAAATAGTGTTCGTGTAATCGATACACATCTTTGATATGTCTTATCCAGTTATCAATTAATCCTATCGATTGATTGCCCATGGCGGCTTTGACACCACCACATCCATAATGTCCGCAAACAATAACATGTTTTACTTTTAAAACATTTACTGCATAGTCCAAAACACTCAACATGTTCATATCGCTATGAATAACCATATTAGCAATGTTTCTGTGAACAAAAACTTCTCCAGGTTTTGCGCCAATAATTTCATTTGCAGGAACACGACTATCAGAACATCCAATCCAAAGCAATGGGGGTTGCTGTCCTTTAGCCAAATCCTTGAAATACTCTTTATCAATTGCCAATTGAGATTCAACCCAAAGCTTGTTGTTGTCTAATATTTTTTTATAAAAATCTGAACTCATATTATCTTTATTTTCTAATTATTTTTTTCGATTACTTTCTTTTCTATTTTTCTTTTAAGTGGATTGTAAACATGTTCAATTGTTATTGCGTTTTGATATCCTTCGGAATTTTCAATATCATAACCATCTTTAAAACCAGATAATTTTACTTTCAAATTTAAATCTTTTGCTTTAATTTCTTTAAATTCGGTAATCAAATCTAAAACATCGTGCGAAATATAAACTGTTGAACTTGCATTTATTTCTACTTTTGAATTTTGTGGAATTTTATTCAATGTATCTTTAATTGCTGCTTTATTTAAAAATGAAACTTCCTGCGCAAGATCTATTTTTATAACATCGCCGTCTCGATAGTCTTCGATATTAAAATTATAGGCTCTTTTTGAATTTCCAATTAAAATAAAAATAATATTAATTATCATTCCTAGCGCTACACCTCTTAGCAAATCAGTAGCAACTACAGCAACAAAAGTAGCAATAAAAGGTATAAATTGATATATTTTATCTTTTTTCCAAAAATGGATAATTGTTTTAGGATTGGCTAATTTATAACCAACTAGAAGTAGTACGGCAGCCAAAGTTGCTAATGGTATTCGATTCAAAACTGCGGGGATTGCCAACACACTTACCAGTAAGAGAACACCATGAATAATAGCAGACATCTTCGACTTTGCTCCAGCTGCATTATTTGCAGTTGTTCTTACTACAACTGATGTCATAGGCAATCCACCTAGAAGTGAACTAATTATATTACCAATTCCCTGCGCTTTTAGCTCTACATTAGTATTGGAATATCGCTTCAAGGCGTCCATTCTGTCTGATGCTTCAATACACAATAACGTTTCAATTGATGCCACAATTGCAATGGTAACACCTACAATCCAAACCTTTGAATTGGTAATAGCATAAAAATTTGGTGTGACAATTATATTTTTAAACTCTTGCAAATTTGTTGGAACTGGCAATCGCACTAGATGCTCGCTGGCAATTGCCAAAGTACTTCCAGATTGTATGAAAAATTCATTCAACACGATGCTTACAACCACTGCAACTAGAGCAGGTGGAACCAATTTAATTTTTTGTAAAAACTTAACTTTATTCCAAAAAATCAAAATCACTAACGAAATGAGAGCTATCAGTATAGAACCCAATTGTACATGGTTTACAATATTAAATATTTCAGAAAACGTATTTTTACCATCAGGCTGTGCAAATGACAAATCCCCAATAAAATCTGGATCGTAACCAAAAGCATGCGGGATTTGTTTCAAAATTATAATAACACCAATACCTGCCAGCATCCCTTCAATTACATTGTTTGGAAAGTAATTGGAAATACTACCCGCTTTTAAATATCCCAATGCTAATTGAATAGCACCAGCTATTAAAACTGCTAACAAAAAAGAGTCAAAAGAACCCAATTCAGTAATTGCTGTTAGGACAATTGCTGTTAAGCCTGCTGCAGGTCCCGAAACACTAATATGGGATTGGCTCAAATAGCCAACAACAATACCACCAACAATACCCGAAATAACACCAGCCAATGGTGGCGCACCGCTGGCCAAAGCGATGCCAAGACAGAGCGGCAACGCTACTAGAAATACTACTAAACCTGATGCGAAATCAGATTTTAGATTAGCAAAAAGATTAACTTTTTTTGTCATAATACCTAACTAAAAATTGAATACAAAATGTTGCACATACTATTGTGCTGGAATTCGTTATGAAGAATACAAGAAACTGTATTACAATGCGTTAGGCGGAGGTATAAATATGGATTCACTTATTTTATCATGTTTGGATAACTTCTCCGAAAGTATGATCGTTGATAACGCTTCTGAGATAGTATGAACATGCAAAAAATGTTCTAGTGAAACTGCTGCTATAATTTCTTTGTGAAAATGTTCTTCCTCAGACATATTGAAAAAAACAGAAATATCCGAACTTTTCTCAATCACAGTAACTATTGTTGGTGTGGTGAGAAAGGCAATAAAAAGAATTAAGAATATTTTTGCAACTGTTTTCATTGTCGCAAAAATATATAAAATGTGTTAAACAAAAATACACACAAGTGTAAATTTTTTAAATAATTAACACTGTAAAAATACTTTTATTGAATTATTAGAGATACAAATGCTCTCTATTTACTACAAACTTTCTTCAAGCCATGCCTGCATCATCCAAATTGTTTTTTCTTGTTCTGATATAAAATCACCCATCATAGAATTAGTACCTTCATCATGAATAGCTGCTGATTGCGCTAAAATGGTTCTTTCAATTTTTAACAAATGAGTCAATGACGTAACAATTAAGTGTACCGCTTTTTCATCGTTTGATATATTTTTACCCACAATCAACTGATTTTTATTTAAGTAATCTTCAAAGGTATGTAGCGGTGTTCCACCAACAGTAAGAACTCTTTCGGCAATTAAATCAATTTTTATCTGGGCATCAGTGTATAACTCTTCGAATTTTACATGTAAATCAAAAAATCTTTTGCCTCTAATATTCCAATGAATTCCTCTTAAATTTTGATAATACACTTGAAAATTTGATAACAAAATGTTTAATTCATTGCCAATCAATTCTGATTCCTTTACGGGTAACCCTAAGATATTAGTTTTCATAGTTTTATATTTCAACAAAAATATACAATTAAACTACCGTTATAGAGTACCTTAAATTGATTGTTTTTATATTTGCATTAGATATTACTATAAAAAATGACAATCACTCAACTAAAATATGTTTTGGCGGTAGCCGAACACAAAAATTTCACATTGGCTGCTGAGAAATGTTTTGTAACTCAACCTACTTTGAGTATGCAAATTCAAAAAATAGAAGAAGAATTAAGTATTCAGATCTTTGACAGAACCAAAAAACCAATTCAATTAACTGACATAGGTCAAAAAATTGTAAATCAGGCAAAAAATATCGTTATCGAAGCTGATCGCATTCAAGATATTGTAGAACAGCAAAAAGGATTTATTGGTGGTGAATTTAGATTAGGTATAATTCCTACAATAATGCCTACGCTATTGCCCATGTTTTTGACTAATTTTATCAAAAAATATCCCAAAGTAAAACTCATTATCGAGGAATTGAATACCGACGAAATTATTGTAAAACTAAACAATGGCCATTTGGATGCAGCCATTGCTGCAACGCCTTTATTGGAAGATAAAATAAAGGAAGTCGTTTTGTACTACGAACCTTTTGTGGCATACATTCCAGAAAGTCATCATCATTTTCAAAAAGAAGAAATCGAAATAGAAGATCTCAACATAGATGAAATTTTGTTGTTGCAAGACGGACATTGCTTTCGCGATGGAATTTTAAATCTATGTAAAAACGTGAGTAAAAATGAAACCAGTCGCTTTCAGATTGAAAGCGGAAGTTTTGAAACACTTATAAAATTGGCAGACGAAGGTTTAGGAACTACACTGTTACCCTATTTACATACATTAGATCTAAAAGAGAAAGACAAATTAAAACTACGTCACTTTAAGGAACCAAAACCTGCAAGAGAAATAAGTCTTGTTTTTCCAAAAAGCGAATTAAAAATTCAGATTATTGATGCGCTACGGAGTACAATAGCTGGTGTTGTAAAAGGTGCAATTGTATTTCAGAATGTTCAAATAATAAGTTCACTACCTAACAAATAAAAAAAGG